>PLNZ01000168.1 GCA_003142915.1 Ignavibacteriales bacterium
ACCATGGACCAACCCCGCAACACACACCCGCAGCGGAGAAGTTACGGCTTTACTATTACTTTGGGCATAAAATGAATTCATGCTTATGAATTGGCAAAACAACACTAATAGAAACCGTAGAATATTTTTCACCTGTTTCTCCTTTCTTGAAAGAGCAATTTCAACATACCGGAGGGGGCTAAGCTGCCCCTGTTCAAAGTCAAAACCTTATCCGTCATAAAAATAATCATTATGAAGTGAAACCGCTAATTTTGCAACCAGTTTTTATAATCGACGCTAAAGAAGTTAACTACCTCTAAAACTCATTTCGCGCTTNNCATAAATCCCGGTTCGTCTTTCATAAATACTAATAGCGCTTTAATTTCATTATAAATTGATTCGGGTGAATCTGTAATCAACTTGCCGACATCGATATTTCCGCAAAGGCATAATTTATCTTCAACACGCTGCTTAACCTTTTTAATATCCATTTTTGCTACCGGGTCAATAGCTTGAAGAGCATTTACTCCGGAGTTGGTTATTTGTTCCAGATACAGATTGAGATTTCCATCTGAGTGAAGTATAGATAACCCGGATAATTGTTTAATATGTGAAGACCACCGTTCAAGAAAGGGGAGAATAAATCTTTCCATTTGTTCCGGATTAAAAAATGGACCGCTGTTATCAACAATATCAGATGCGGTTAAAAATGTTTGAATACCTGCTTCAGCAAATTTATTTACACTCTCTATTCCGTGCTGAAATGTTTTGAAGGCTATCTTATCAATTTCCTCAGGTGTTTCACAAAGACTGACAGCAAAATTCACATAGTTTTCAGCCGAAGGCATTCCTAATACACCGCCGATATTTGCAATCAACATTATTGTTTTACCAATTATTCTTTGCAGAACAGTTGCCTGCTTAATTTTGTATTCTTCCGGCAGCCACCAGTATGCCTATATTCCCGGGGCTATCTCCCCATAACTACCGGGGATTGTTATTGCGCTGAAATGCAGCTTTTCACTAACAAGTGCTATTATCTCTGCATTTCTATTCACGGCTAAATCTTTTTCAGCGGCGTTAAGTTTTAAAAACTCTTCACCAACATAAAAATCCTTCCCGCTGAATTTTTCCCACAAATGAAATTCCAGTTCCCAAAGAGGGATCGAATTATGGGGCGGCTTACATTCAAGTGCATATTTGAAATCTTCTTTCGGATTCACAATAGTTCCAAATGTTTACAAAAAGTTTTTATTCGGACTATATAGGGCCAACTGCGTAGAACTCCAAAAGCAAGTGGTGTAGCCTAACTTGATCACCTATCTTTACAGAATGATGTTCTTTACCACTACCATTAAAAAGAATGTTTATAATTGAGCATCCATCCAGTGTAATGGCAATTATGAGAAGTATTGTGATTGATAATAGTGACTTTTTACACATCGGACCACCATTGCCCTAACTTATTCGAAAAGGCGTAAATCCATTTTGATTTTTACTATAAATATAGGATGTCTGGTTAGTCGGCTAGTTGTTTGCCTTTATTACTTTCTAGTTTTATAAAAAAACTTTTTAATATAATCTTCGGGACTTTCGATAAGAGTGTCATAATCTGATTTATGTATCCGTTTGACTTCAAAATCATTTTTTACATCTTGGATAAATTTTCAAAGTCTGTATTTTGTTCACAAAGTTTATTCATGGTTTCCCAATCAAGGTTCGTCTTTATTCTTGCAGGAAACAAAACAATAGATGAATCTATATCTTTCAAATCCAATTGAATAATTCCAATACCAAAAGAAGCAGTTAGTCTCTCAAGTTCAGCCAATAAATCATCATCTTGAATTACTTCTGCGCAAACCAAATATCCTTCATTTGCCCATGATGAATTTGACACGGCTTGAAAATATGATTCTCTATAATTTGATTTATTGAGTGTTTTCTTAATTTCAAAAGAAAATAGTTTTAATACATTATTGTCGGACAAACGATTAAATTCGATTAGATTTGCATTCCAATCATCGAGTGGAATATAAAACCCTACCATATCTGGCTGTAACCATTCATTGTAATCCCTTTTTTTAGATACTTCATGAAAAATGGTTTTAGTAAAAATATTTTTTCCATGACCGAAAGAAGGATTTGCATAAACAAAATATGTAAGAAGTGCGTGAATGTCTCTTTCATAATAACTAACTTCTTCAGTTTTTATTTTGCGTTCAGCTATTTCGATTTTTTGAATTATATCTTGAGGGATTTCATTAAGTCTTGATTTTAAGAAAAAGCGAGCTGGATTTTTGCTTACTTTGATAAATCGAGAATTTGGATTGTCCCTAACATCCACAAAGAGACGAGAACCTAAAGATTGCCACGGAGTTTTTCCAGACAAAGCAAGTTTAGGAACAAGATCTATATCAACGCCATTTTGCCAAATCTCTTGATAGGTTAATGGTTTGTCTGATTTTGAAAGAATCTCTTTTGCGAAGTCAAATAATGAGTAAGCCATACTTTTCACCTTATTTATTTGGGTAACTAACTGCTACATTTCGTAAAATAATATTTTTTTCGTTTTGTGTTTATGCGTGACTCACCCTAAATATAAAAAACTGAGTATACTTATCGTATCTAATTGATTAAGTAAATAAAAATGTTATATAACGGCAAACACATCACATTGTTTCAATAATTAAGTAATCAAAAACAGTTTAGAACAAGTTATGAATTTACCTATTACAAAGTAACAGATATGATTAGAATTATTGAAATTTAAGTATGTCCCATTTTTAATACATAAAATTAAGCACACCATCGTTTTCTCGCTAGCACAAACATGTTGTTGTCGGCTAGTCCTCTGTCTTAATATCTATCGTGGGAGCAACACAACTTAAAAACTTTGTAAATACGATTTTCGAAGTTTTGGCTACCGATGAACGTACTTTCGAGAGAAATTTCGAGCACATAACATGCGGAACTGCACCCAAACTTAAAGAGTTTGATGAAGAAAGTGAGATATTGCTGGCTACATTGGCAAGAGGAAGCGGAAAACTGAAAAACCTGACAAATGCACTTTCTGTAAGAGGGCCAAAGAAAACCCCACAAACTATCATGGATGAAATTGCATCACTGGAGGTAACCATAAAAGCCCTTGAAGAAAAAATAAAATCTATAGATATCAAACGCTCTCGATTAAAAAAGAAACGTACGATAAAGATACTTTCAAAAAAGCATTCGCGAATTATGTAACTATGGTAAAAACGTTTCCGCCTGAAAAGCGAAAAGTAATTTACCAGAATTTTTTCGAAAGCATAACTTCCAAAGTTGGCACGAAAACCAAGAATGGTGAAATCATTATAAAAGTTCATACTAACGGGGAAATTGTAAGGATGTGGGCGGACCTAAAAAAGTTCGAACTCTCTGAGTTCGAGAGTTCGAATCTTCGTACGTTCGTGTACCCCCGAGAGGATTCGAACCTCCGACCAAAAGTTTAGGAAACTTCTGCTCTGTCCATACTGAGCTACGGGGGCGTAGTATTTTATTTATTTACCACCAATCAAAAGTTTAGTCCCGAACGCTTTCGGGATGCTGTGTCTCCACCATAGACGGCCAAGCATACTGAAAGGCAAATAGTAATACAAATCAGGATGTGCATGAAATATTCTAATTTGTACCTATACATTGTAAAAATAGTTAAGTTTTATCTTTTCTGAAAGGGGAAATAGCTAAAAGAAGATAACGAAATTATGGTTTTTTAAATAGCAACGTTATGGAATTAAATTTTCAGGCTTTTTATACAAATTTTGATGATATAAAAAGAAGGGGGGGTTTAACTTTTAATTATCAGGATTCTAAAAATTTGTTTTTCTTTCATATAAATTCTTTATTTTTCTTAAATTAAAGATAAAAAACACTATATTTTTTTAGGAATAGCCGAATTAAAATAATTATATTTATTTCCGGCTAAAGGAAAATTAAAATATTTAAGGTTCACTTATGCAGATTATTGAATGTGTTCCAAATTTCAGCGAAGGGAAAAAAGAAGAAACATTTCTGGCAATGAAAGATTCTTTGATTGGTATAAAAAAATGCAAACTATTAAATTTGGAGCCAGATGAAGATTATAACAGAGTTGTTGTAACTTTAGCCGGAGATGAAATAGGCATCCTTGACGGGATAATTGCAATTAGTAAATCTGCCGCAGCTAATATTGATATGACTCATCACAAAGGAAAACATCCGCGAATAGGCGCAATTGACATTGTTCCATTTGTTCCAATAAAAAACGCTTCGATGGAAGACTGCGTTAGAATTTCCGAAGCATATGCCGAAAGTATTTCAGAAATATTAAGCGTACCGGTTTTCTTATATGAAAACTCGGCAAGAAATCCTGAAAGGAAAAATCTTTCCGATATAAGGAAAGGAGAATATGAAGGTTTAGAGGAAAAACTAAAAGATCCCAAATGGCAGCCTAATTATGGTAAAAGTATTTTTAATCCCAAACTAGGCGCAATTGTAACCGGCGCAAGATTTTTCCTTGTTGCATACAATGTTAACTTAAAAACAGAAGATATAAAATTTGCAAAAGAGATAGCAGAAATCCTCCGCGAATCAGGCAGACCCAAAAGAGATGAGAGCGGAAAAATTATAAAAATAAATGGTGGGAGCGTCAAAGAACAGGGAAGATTAAAAAATGTAAAGGGAATGGGTATCTCACTGAAAAAATATAAAATTACACAGGTTTCAATGAATTTAACAAATTACAATATTACCCCTATACATTTGGCATATGAAGAGGTAAAGAAGGAAGCAGAAAAAAGAGGAATTGAAGTTGTAGGAAGTGAAATAGTCGGACTTGTCCCGCTTGAAGCTCTCATTCAGACAGGATTGTTTTACGCGGAAGGCAAAAAACTTGACGAAAAATCCCTTGTTGATCTCTCAATAGAAAAATTAGGACTAAGTGAATTAAATCCTTTTCACAAAAATGAAAAGATTATTGATTACATGATTTAACAAAAAACAAACTGAACATTATTACTAAAAATTTATCTAGTAATTTAATGGATACGCAAAAATCTTTACAAAACTATTTAGATGAGTTATCATCAAACTCTCCAACTCCAGGCGGCGGAAATGTTTCTGCGGTTTGCGGTGCACTTGCTTCATCGTTAGGCTCGATGGTGTGTAATCTGACTATCGGGAAGAAGAAATACTTAGACTTCGAACCCGGGGCCAAAGATTTGCTTAAAATATTTGAAGAATTAAAAAAAGATTTCCTTGAATTGGCAACTAAAGATAATCTTTCTTTTGACAAAGTAATGGATGCTTTTAAACTTCCAAAAGATACCGATGTGCAAAAGTCTATCAGGAAGGATGCTATAGATAAAGCAACAATGGAAGCTACAGTTATTCCTGCCGATGTAATAATAAAATGTAAAGAACTTCTTCCATTGCTTGAAAGAATAGCGGAAAAAGGAAATCAGAATTCGTTGTCGGATGCAGGTGTTGCCATATCACTTACTTCAACCGCTGCCGAAGGCGCATTTCTTAATGTAGCTATAAACTGTTCGGGGTTATTAAATCAGGTTACCGCTGAAGAATTCCTAAAAAAATCAGAATATACTTATGAAGAAATAAAAGAGAAATCTGATCTGATTATTTCCCGGATTATCAAAAAGATGAAGAGTCCGTAGCACAGGAACTATTTTTAAAACGATTTATAAATTTAGCTGAAATTAAACCACATATTTTAAGAATGAATGTGTTTAGCAATATTCCATTTGTTCTTATAAGAAATATTTTATCATTAATTGTTCATCGAGGTAAAGGAAATGAAAGAAGGATTAAATAAATACAGCAGGAGATTAACCCAGCAACGCTCACAGGTAGGGTCACAGGCAATGTTGTACGGTATCGGTTTGACGGACGAGGATATGAAGAAGCCGCAAGTGGGCATCGCAAGCATGGGTTGGGAGGGCAACAACTGCAATATGCATTTGAATGATTTAGCTAAGCTTGTGAAAAAAGGTGTTGTTGATTCAGGGTTAATCGGACTTATCTTTCATACAATAGGTGTTAGTGACGGTATTTCCATGGGAACGGAAGGTATGAAGTATTCGCTACCTTCGCGCGATATAATTGCCGATTCAATTGAAACGGTAATGGGAGCACAGTGGTATGATTCCTTAATAGCAATACCCGGATGTGACAAGAACATGCCCGGCTCTGTGATGGCAATGGCTCGAATAAATAGACCAAGTATTATGATTTATGGTGGAACTATACGTGCCGGATTTTTCAAAGGGAAAAAACTTGACATTGTTTCCGCATTTGAAGCATACGGACAATACCTTTCAAAGGAATTTACGGCAGAAGATTTGGAGAATGTTCTTCATCATGCATGCCCCGGCGCCGGGGCTTGCGGCGGTATGTACACAGCAAACACCATGGCTTCAGCTATAGAAACTTTGGGATTGAGCCTGCCGTTCAGCTCATCGTGCCCGGCTAACAGCGATCAAAAAGTAAAAGAATGTTATGATGCCGGCAAAGCAATTCTGAACTTAATGGAATTGGATCTTAAACCGAAAGATATTATAACCAAGAAGGCATTCGAAAATGCTATTACAGTTGTAATTGCTTTAGGCGGTTCAACAAATGCCGCTCTCCACTTGATTGCAATTGCAAAAACAGCCGGAATAGATTTATCATTGAATGATTTTCAGAGGATATCGGACCGTACTCCCTATATTGCCGATTTGAAACCAAGCGGACAATATGTTATGGAAGATTTGTATGAAATTGGCGGCGTACCTGCAGTGCAGAAATTATTATTGAAAGAAGGTTTACTTGACGGTAATTGTTTAACTGTCACCGGAAAAACAATTGGTGAAAATATTGAAAGCATTCCCGAATTAAAAGAGGGGCAGAAAATTATTTTCCCGTTAAGTAATCCTATTAAAAAGACAGGGCATCTTCAGATACTTTATGGAAATCTCGCTACCGAGGGTGCTGTAGCAAAAATTACCGGTAAAGAAGGCACAATGTTTTCGGGACCCGCTAAAGTTTACAATTCTGAGGAAGAAACATTAAAGGCAATTGAGAATAAAGAAATCTCTGCAGGTGATGTAATGGTTATTCGCTATGAAGGGCCAAAAGGCGGACCGGGGATGAGAGAAATGCTTGAAATAACAGCAGCCATTATGGGCGCGGGGCTTGGTAAAAGTGTTGCGCTTATTACCGATGGAAGATTTTCAGGCGGAACACATGGTTTTGTAGTCGGACATATTACGCCTGAAGCACAGGCAGGTGGGAATCTTGCACTGGTCGAAAACAGCGATATTATTACAATTGATGCAGATAAGAATTTATTACAAGTTGAAGTCTCCGATAAAGTATTATTAGAACGCAGATCTAAATGGAAGCAGCCACCTTTTAAAGCTTCAAGCGGCATCCTTTATAAATATATTAAGAATGTTTCTTCGGCATCACAGGGCTGTGTTACAGATGAATTTTAAATCTAAAGATCGAAAAGTTTAATTATTTCCAGCGCTTTCGGAAAAATTATTTCTTTTGAAATAGTTTTTGCATAATTATTTATATCATCTTTTATAATTGCAGGAGAGTTTACGATGAGCAAAAGCAGAAAGGTTCCGATTTTTCAATTATCTTTGCCAGGCATATATCATTTTTATAAATATGGTTAATACCGTTTTGTATTTCTGTAAAATTCATTATACTTATGATGTATTATTAAAGTTGTAATTAAATTTACTTAAAAATAATGTCACAAAGCAAAGGGATCGGGCAGTTAATAAAGAACAAGCTTTTTGCCGGGGTGAATCCCCAGGCAATTAAGATGAATTTACTTCAGAGTAATTTTTTATCTTTTAAGGAAGGCGATATAATATTTCAATACGGTGATAAAAGCGAGCATCTTTATTTAGTTCTGGACGGCAAAATAAAATTAAAAATACTCAGCTCTATGAGCAGTTCATCTGTCCACGAGAAAGGGAAAAATGATTTTTTCGGCGACTATGAATTACTCGATAGTATTCCGCGCAAATCTTCTGCAGTAGCAAACACCGATTGTGTTTTATATAAGCTCTCTCAAAAAGAACTATTAGATTTAATTTCTACGCATAAAGCTGTGAAAGATACTATATCAACGGAGATAAGTGAAAATACTACTAATATAAAAAATAGCTCTTACCGGATTATACCGTCTGCTATGGACACCAATGAAGAAATCGCGGTTACTCCTGCTTCTGTAAGCGATATAGAATTACCCAAGGATAATCCTCAAGAAGCAACCACAGAGACCGAAAGGGTGGATAACGACTTAGATAATAATTATGAGATAACTACTCCGGAACCCAAAGAAACGACGCCCCTTGATGGAAATGAAATACCAATAATTGATGATGAAGATTTTTCAAAGGGAAGTATTTTTTCTGCGGCGCTTAACGGCGATTTAGCCTTTCAGGATGAACCGGACTCTGACGGGAAAGCCCCTGTTGAAGAGAAACAGCCCCCTATTATATTTGAATCCGAAAGAGTAGAAGAAGAACAAAAAATAATTGAATCTTCCAATAACGAAATAGATTTTAAGAAAATGTTTTTTGCCGTCAAAAAGATTCATGAAAATGTTGAGCTCGATAAAACGATTCACTCTATCATTGAAGCGATATTTTCATTATACGACGCACAAATAGCACGAATTTTCCTTGTAAACAAAGTTAATGATGAGCTTTGGTCTTTCCCGTTCATGGACAATACAGGTGAAATTAAAAAAGTAAAAATTGGCGAAGGACTAATAGGGAGCTGTGCCAATGATAATGAGATCATAAATATTAGCAATCCTGGAAAAGATATAAGATTTAACTTTCAGACCGATTCAGTTGAAAATATTTTATTAGAAGATATGATACTTTTCCCCGTTCATGATAAGGATAAGAACGTTGTTGCTGTTATTCAAATGATCAATAGCGGAAAAAACGGATTTACAAAACAGGATGAAGAAATCCTTTGTATACTCTCTACCGATATCTGTACTGCCATTGAAAAAACTTCCCAAGAACATAATAAAATTGAGAATGCAAGTCTAAACCAACTAGAGAAGATGACCGATTTTATTATTGATGATATAAATACTCCGCTCACATTAATAAAACACTATGCAGAATTCATCCGGAAAAAATCTGATTTTAAAGAATTACAACAGGTATCTGAATTTATTACAGAACAGGTAAACTCGGTATTAACATATTCCGGTATAGTTTCAGATTTTGTAAATGGAAGGAATTCGCTTAAAAGAAAAATCCTTGATCTGCAAATAACTCTTAGTAATATATTGGATATGTTTGCGGAATATGTTGAATCCAGAAATGCAAAGCTTTTTAAGAAACTTGAAGCAGACACAAAAGTCTTTCTTGATGCTAACGTTTTTTACCATGCATGTTTCCAGCTTATAAAAAATGCATGCGATGCAATGCCTGAAGGCGGCAATATTTATATTGTCTCACAAAAAGAAGGAAATTTTGTTTCCATTGAATTTCGCAATACCGGTAAAGGGATTGATGATGAAATGAAAAGCAAGATTTCCAAAGCATTTGTTTCGCCGGTTAACGAGGAAATCGAAGAATTAAGCTTAGCTATTGCAAATAAAATCATCAAAGATCATGGCGGAGAAATTAAAATAGGTTTAGAATCAACAGAAGGCACTTCTTTTATAATTTCTTTGCCGATTCATTCTGTTTTTAAAGATTAAACTATTTGATAAGTCTTAAAACATCCGGGCAGAGCCCTTCTAATAATCCTTACCGACGAAGGGACAGATTAATCACTATTTTAGGACCAACTGCTACAGGTAAAACAAAACTTGCCGCTAAATTAGCATTTCACTTTAACGGCGAAATAATTTCTGCTGATTCCAGACAGGTATATAGGGGAATGGATATTGGTACAGGGAAAGATTTAAACGATTATAACGTTAACGACAATATAATAAATTATCACCTGATTGATATTGTGGACCCGCAGGATGAGTTTAATCTCTTCCTTTTCAAAAAATATTTCAATGAATCTTTCATGAAAATAATAGAGGAGGGAAAGCTACCTTTTCTTGCCGGAGGAACCGGGCTTTACTTAAGCAGCATCCTTCAAAATTATAAACTAAACAAAGTAAACTTTGAATCAGAGCGATACCCGGAATTAAATTCAAAAGAATTGCCAGAACTGCAATCGATACTTTCTGCATTAAGCACTAAGCTTCATAACACTACCGATTTACTTGATAAAGAAAGAGTAATCAGGGCAATAATCGTTACTGAAGATAAGAAAGGTATAAATGTTGACGAAATCGAAATTGATTCTTTAATAATCGGAGTATTGCCCCCGCGAGATATCATTAAACAAAGAATC
>PLNZ01000439.1 GCA_003142915.1 Ignavibacteriales bacterium
GAGTTGATGTATGTTTGTCCGGGATACCTGAATCCAAACAAAGGATCACCGCTTAAGCAAGGACCTGTCGTTTCATGCGGGGTTGTATTTATATTAACGGTATCAATATTTTCATAATGGCATTGATCACATATAACTTGAGCAGGGGAAATATCAAATCTTAATTGTCCCGGGTATTTAGCATTATGAGGATCGTGGCATGCAACACACGTAAGCGGCTGAATATCAGCACCAGTTACCAAAATTGTATCTTTGTATGCAGCAGGATTACTTGCATAAGCAACAAAGTTTTGAGCGACATGACATTTTGTGCATGATTTCATAGTTGGAGTTATAGAGCATGCGCCTGATGTAGATTGTGCATGCAGGGATGTTGACCATTGCTCAAAATAAGGTGAATGACCCGAATGACAACCACCGCATAAACTCGCAGAATAACTCGGTTTGTTTGTTGTTGCAGAAAAATGGTATGTATCATCGAGTACACGGCTTGCTGTCCCCATAGGGCCATGGCATGTTTCGCATTGAATATTTTTAACATTATTGAAATCAGCCGTGTCTGTAATAGTATAACCCAGCTTTTTAGTAGTATCTTGTATAATATATTCATTTGCACCATAATTAACTAAGCTTGAATCCTGCGTAGTGTGGCATTTTAAACATGCGTAACTTAATTCGCCTTTTAATGAATCGTAGGCTTGTGAGTGCAGTGTGAATTTCCAGGTATCATAGACAGGTTCTCCAATATTCCCGGCAGTATGGCATGACGAACAGGAGTATCCTTGAGTCTGGGTTCCGTTACCAACACCTAAATAATATTCCTGGCTAAATGAAAGTGTTGCCGCCAGAATTACTATGGACAAAATGGTAAATAAATTTATTTTCATTTTTACCCCGAAATATTTGATTTTTTAAGAAAATTTTTATTTTTCTAATTTTACTATCAAAAAGTAAACCAAATAATATTGTAGGAAATATAATCAATATAGCTATATGAGAATACCAAATATGAGAATTTATAACAATTCTTCTTGCAATAGAGAAATTAATCTTTGCATTTAATACTTCTAAAATAGTTCATATTTAAGGTTAATTATTCAAATAAATAAAATGTAAATAATTTCAACAAAGCACCACAAATTATATGAACTTTTGAAAGCTAAGCTGTACCGCCACAGCTATACCTCTATAGAATATCAATTTTAATTAATATACATACACCTAATTATTTTAGCCTTTCAATATTCCACGGTTCTGAGGAATATCGGTAAATGCGGCATTGCGAAGAAATTGGGCCAAAATATGTCTCCTATCCGTTGCTATGTTATCCTTTCGGGGTCAAGAAAAAAAACACGTATATTTTAAGCCAAAGCTTGCCTACCAGAGGAGCAAGCCGACAGGCAAGTATATCATTCCTATTCATCGGGACTTAAGACATTATCAAAGGAGGCCTTTATAAAGTCCTACATAGAGGCACAACCAATGAATTGGGACAACACAGTATTATATATATTCATTATAAACGTTTATAAATTCTGTAACCAATTACTTCTAAATATATTACGCGCATAGCGAATAATGTTAGATTGACGCCTATGCGAAATGCCAGGAAAAGTTTTTCTGTTTCCTGATTTTTAATTCACTCAATTGGTAAAATAAATTAGAACAGAACTGTAATAATATAAGGGTATTAGTTTAATAATCAAGTAGCATAATGAGTAATGTGCCGATTGATACTTCACGTCTAATTTAATAAGTTTGTATATATTAATTAATTACGAAGTGCCTTATGAAGCAAATATCTTTATATATATTGGCTCTGTTTATTGTAATGATGACCGGCTGCACTAAAAAGACGGAAAATTATTATATGAATGAAGCTGCCAAAGCATTAAGTGATAATAATTTTCCGGCTGCTATATCGGCTTATGATAATTTGGTAAATGATTATCCCAAAAGTCCCAAAGCGCCTTTTGCTTTGTTCCAGACAGCAACATTTTATCAAAATAAACAGATAAAGCAGGAAAATTTAACCGATGCACAATCATTTGAAAAGGCAGTGCAGCGTTTTAGAAATTTATTTGATAAATATCCAAATGATAAACTTGCGTCCAGAGCACTGTTTATGTCAGGCTTTATACAAGCTAATGATTTGAAACAATATTCACAGGCTAGTGCTACGTTTAATCTTTTCCTTCAAAAGTACCCTGAGAATGAATTAGTTACTTCAGTAAAAGAGGAGTTGAATAATATGGGTCTTTCTCCGGCAGAAATTATTCAAAGGGAACAAAACTCAAAGAACGATGACTCAACTAAACAATGATTACCGGAAGTATTTAAATCCTTCCATTATTTCAAAACTTAATTCTTTAGAGTTAAGAGCGAGACTTGTTGTTGAGGGATTCATGGTGGGACTGCATAAAAGCCCATACCATGGTTTTAGCGTGGAGTTTACGGAGCACCGTTCATATCAGCAAGGGGATGCCATAAAAGATATAGATTGGAAAGCATACGGCAAAACTGAAAAGTTTTATATTAAGCAGTATGAAGAAGAAACGAACTTAAAGAGTTATATACTTTTAGATACAAGCCGCTCCATGCAGTATGCCTCCGAAGGGAACGTGCCGAAACTGGAGTATGCCTCTACGCTTGTTGCAGCATTATGCTATTTAATGGTCAAGCAGCAGGATGCAGTCGGTCTGACTCTTTATTCTGATAAAATTAATAAGTATTTTCCCCCAAAAACCAGCAGGGCTTATCTTCAGGAACTGTTGAAGCAGCTTACCGGTATTTCCGCATCCGATAAAACAAATACGGCATCGTGCTTAAATTCCATTGCCGAGAAAATTAAAAGAAGGGGGTTAGTAATTATTGTTTCTGATTTTTTTGATGATGTTAATTCAATTTTATCTGCATTAAAGCATTTCAGGTACCAAAAGAATGAAGTTATTGTATTTCAAATATTGGATCCGCTTGAACGAAATTTTGCATTTGGTAATGACGCAATCTTCAAAGACCTTGAAACGGAGGACGAGTTGACCACACAGCCATACCAGATTCAGAAGGCATATATTCAAGCCATGGCGGAATTCATAAACAAAATAAAAACAGAATGCCTCAATTCTAATATTGAATACAGCCTGATCGAAACATCCACTCCTTTTGATAAAGCCCTTTTCAGATATATACAAAAACGGAGCAGGTTGTATTAGGGTATCAATTTTTTTATTTCAGTAACATATCTATTCGACAAATCTTCAGCTAAAGACTGTGTTTTAGCTTCGGTAATAATTCTTATAATCGGTTCGGTGTTTGATTTCCGGAAATGTACCCAATGATCTTCAAAATCAATTCGTAAACCATCTTCGGTGTTTATATCTTCTTTGCTGTATTTTTTAATTAATTTATGTATTATCTCATCAGGATTGATATTACCAAGTTCAATTTTTTTCTTTTCTATAAAATAAACGGGAAGATCTTCTTTTAATTCTGCTAATGTGCCTCCAAATTCTAATAAATGTTGAAGTGTTATAGCTATACCGACTAAAGCATCGCGCCCGTAATGTAATTCCGGATAAATTACTCCGCCGCTTCCTTCACCGCCGATAACCGCGTTTACTTCTTTCATTTTCTTAACGACATTTGCTTCGCCTACTGGAGAGCGGAACACTTTCTGACCTTCTGCTTTAGCAACATCGTCAACTGCGCGCGTTGTTGAAAGATTAACAACAACATTTCCTTTTTCCTTTGACAAAATAAATTTTACCGCCTGGGTAATCGTATTCTCTTCACCGAATGGTTTACCTTCATTTGTTATCAATACAAGCCTGTCAACATCAGGATCAACAACAATGCCGAGGTCTGCATGATTTTCTTTAACTGCCTTCATTGTTTCGGCTAAATTCTCCGGTATAGGTTCGGGCAGGCGTGGAAAGATACCAGTGCGTTCGCAATTCAGTTCAATAACGTCACAGCCGAATTCTTTTAGGAAAGAGGGAATAATATAAACCCCGGCTCCGTTTACACAGTCCGCTAATACTTTGAACTTTCTTGTTTTAATTTCTTCTTTATTTATATGCTTCAAATTTAAAACATCGTTAACATGTCTTTTTAGCCCTTCTTCTGTATGGGTTATTTTGCCAACCCCGTTCCAGCTTACATAATTTTTATCAAAATTATTAAGCATCTTTTGGAATTTGGCATATTCATCCGGTGATAAAAATTGCCCCGTACCATTTAACATCTTCAATGCATTCCATTGATTCGGGTTATGGCTTGCAGTTATTGCAATACCGCCGTTTGCTTTAAAAGTTTTAACAGTGTACTGCACAGTAGGTGTAGGACAAATACCGATTTCAATTACATCCAGACCTTTTGCGAGCAGCGTCCCTATTACTAAGGATAAAACCATCTCGCCTGTTATTCTTGCATCTCGCCCGACAACCACT
>PLNZ01000236.1 GCA_003142915.1 Ignavibacteriales bacterium
GCGGTCACTCGATGCCGCGGATTGCCCATGCCAAGGATCTGACAGGCCGGGAAGTTGAACGTGCTTTAATTTCACAAGTTAGCAGTATTGACAATGTAACGATAATTGAGAACACTATTGCCATAGACCTGATTACTGAACATAATGTTCAGAAATTGAAAGACTCGCCTTTGAAAAATAGAAACTGTTGGGGAGTTTATGCTTTAAATTGTGAAACTAACGAGTTGATTAAAATTTCATCTAAAACAACTATTCTTTCGACAGGTGGAGTAGGACAGGTATATCTACATACTACTAACCCGAAAATAGCGACAGGCGATGGATTTGCTATGGCATACAGGGCCGGCGCAAAAATAGGAAACATGGAATTTGTGCAGTTTCATCCTACAGCCTTTTATAATTCTGTTCAGGGAGACAATTTCACCGCCCCTTCATTTTTAATTTCAGAGGCAGTTCGTGGGTTTGGTGGAATACTGCGTACATTAGACGGCAGTGAGTTTATAAGTAAATACGATTCACGTAAAGAACTAGCTCCAAGGGATATTGTTGCGCGTGCAATTGATAATGAGTTGAAAAAACGCGGGGACGATCATGTATATTTAGATATAACTCACAAGAACAAAGATGATATTCTTGAACATTTTCCAAATATTTACAATAATTGCTTAAAATTGGGTATAGATATTGCTAAGGAATATATACCGGTTGTTCCTGCTGCACATTATTGCTGCGGAGGCGTAGTTGTGGATGAGTTTTCAAGAACATCCTTAAGAGGGCTTTATGCCTGCGGTGAAGTAAGTATGACAGGCGTTCACGGCGCCAACAGGCTTGCAAGCAATTCACTTCTGGAAGCGGTTGTTTTTGCCGAAAGAGCTTCAATTAATATTAAAGAATTCTTAATTAAATTTTCAGGTACAATCCCGGATATTCCTGACTGGGATGATTCCGGCACGCTTTCTTCAGATGAAAAAGTTTTAATAACCCACAGTTCAAGGGTAGTTAAACAGGTTATGTGGGATTATGTAGGCATTGTAAGATCAAATCTCAGGTTGCAGCGGGCAGAGCAGAGGATTCACAATATTTTCGTGGAGACCGAAGAACTTTACCGTAAGACAAAAGTATTTGAAGATATCCTGGAGTTAAGAAATATAGTTGCATGCTCACATATTATTATTAAATCGGCTAAAAAAAGAAAAGAGAGCAGAGGTTTGCATTATACTTTGGATTATCCATTAATGCTGCCGGATAATAAGGCGAAGGATACTATTTTAAAAAATTATAATCCTTGAGTTAATTTGTGTTGTCTTGGTTACTCGCTGTTTTTTTTTGTTCTTACGGCATAGCCATTACGATGTGAGTGTCTTATCACATAGTGATCCCTTTGAAAGTAGTGAATGTTTTTACACTAAACACTGAGAATATATTGTTAAATTGTAGATGCTTAAAGCATTACAATTTATTTGTTAAATAATTAATTATAGCCCCGTATCTTATTCCCTTGGTACTTACTATTACTTCCGGAATATTAAGACATTCTATAAGAGCATGTAAAATACTTGTTCCTGCAAAAAGTACATCTTCACGTCCGCTTACCACGTTGCCGTATTTTGTTTTAATCTCATCCGGTGTAAGCTTTGAAAGCAACTCAACAAATATTCTTATTTCAGGCTTTGTTAAAATCGAGCCTTCAATTAAGGATTCATCATATTCTTTTATATTTTGTTTTATGCATGCTAAAGTGGTCGGAGTGCCTGCAATCGCTATCGTCTTACTGGCTATAATTTTATTATGATCTATTTCCGAGAATGTTTCTTTAACAAAATCTGTAAATTGTTTTATTTCCATCTCTTCCGGAGGTTGGCTCTTCAAAAATCTTTCAGTAAGACTTACCACTCCAACGGGGTAGCTGTTGCTGAAATTAATTTCATCTCTATTACCGAAAATAATTTCAGTACTGCCGCCGCCGATATCTATTACGAGATATTTAACTTCATCTGGAAAACTACTAATAGCGCCCAAATATGATAACCTGGCTTCATCTTTGCCGGTAACAATAGTTATATCCAAATCAAGTTCAGATTTAATTATTTTAACTAATTCCTCGGCATTGGATGCTAATCTAAAAGCGCTAGTAGCCGTTAAAATTACTTTATTACAAGAATATTCATCGATAATTTTTTTATATTCCGATAAAGATTTAAATAATAAATCTACTTTTTCTTGTTTAATAGAAGAATTTACCAATAACCCTTTACCGATTCTTGGAATTCTAAGCTCATCACGCAGAGTTTTAATGTGTTTTGAACTATTATCTATTTCCGCAATTAAAAGAAGAATAGTATTTGTACCTATATCTACCGAAGCAATAATCATAATTTTTTTTTATTTTTAATTTATCAACTTAGTAATATTATGAAAAATACAAATATCTTATCTAAAATATTTCTTTATTTATGTGCCCTGTCCGGTTTATTATGGATAGGAGGCTACTTCGCGCGCCTTATTTTAACCTATCAGTTGTTTGAAGATACTGATTTTATTCTTAAATCATTTCTAAATAATCAAAATCTTCCGGGTATTCTTATTATGCTTAATAGCGGGATTATTTTAACTTTCGTGCTGTATATTGTTTTTATAATTTCATTTATAGTTTTTCTTCTTACCGCTCATTTAAGTTTTAAAGAAAATGGGTGGTTATTTATAATTACAATTTTGGTTCTAATAACTGCTCCTTTCGAGATTTACTTAATGACAATCGATCATAAGATTATTGACTTAATTTTATCGGGATTATTTAGTGTTAATGATATTTTGGATCTAATTATAAAAAGATTTAAAATTTTCGGAAGCTTTCCGATAATCGAACTTCTTTGTTATTTTGCCATAATATATCTATTCATTTTCCAGCCGTTGAAAATGAGTAAGAATAAATCAGAACATGAAAATTAAAGAAAAAGAATTTGAAGATATTATCCAGGATTTAAAATTGCTCGCATCACAATTGGGAGCTGAAGTTAGATTTGAAAAAGGCGACTTTAAGGGAGGATACTGCCTGCTTAAAGAAAATAAAGTTATTGTTATAAATAAAATGGCAAATCTTCAAAGAAAAATTATGATCTTGTCAATGGCATTAAAGGAACTTGGGATAGACAAACTTTATTTGACTCCAAAAGTGAGAGAAATTATAAACGAAATGGCGGAACAAAAATGAAAATACTTGTATTAAACGGTCCTAATCTTAATCTACTCGGTTCAAGAGATAATAGCCACTATGGAAAACTTCCACTAAAAAAAATTGAAAAAAAGATACAGTCGGAATTTCCCGAAATTAAGTTTGAATTTTTCCAATCAAATCACGAAGGTGAATTAATTGAAAAAGTTCAAAATGCGGGGAGAATTTTTAACGGCTTAATAATAAATCCCGGCGGCTATGCACATTCTTCCGTAGCATTAAGAGATGCTTTAGCTGAATGCAGCGTACCTAAAGTAGAGGTTCACCTGTCTCATTTGGTTAACAGGGAAAATTTCAGACAAAATTTAATAACCGCTTCCGGCTGTAACGGCTACATTTCCGGCTTTCAAGAACATGGTTATTTAGCAGCAGTTTACTTGGTTAAAAAACTATCTGAAAAATAAAAACTGAATTAAAGAAAGTAAATCTTGATAAGAGCAGTAGTATTTGATTTAGATAATACACTTGTAGACTTTATGAAAATGAAGGAACGGGCAATAGAAGAAGCTATTCCCGCAATGATTGATTCCGGGCTTAAGCTTTCCAGTGAAGAAGCCGGTAAAATAATAGATGGTATCTATAAAGAGCAGGGAATTGAGTACCAGCAGGTCTTTGATTTATTTTTACAAAGGGTTTTAAATAAAATTGATTATAAGATACTATCGGCTGGAATAGTCGCCTACCGCAGGGGCAGGGAAGCAGCATTAATCCCGTATCCCCATGTTTACCCGACACTTAACAAATTAATGAAAATGGGTATTAAAATGGGAATATTATCCGATGCTCCTGTAAAAGAAGCATGGTTAAGACTGGCATATCTTAATTTTCATCACATTTTCGATGTGGTAGTGACATTTGAGGATACTAAAATCAGGAAACCGGCTCCTGCTCCATTCGAAATGATCCTAAAAAAGCTCCAAATTCCCGCAAATGAAGTATTAATGGTAGGTGATTGGGTTGAAAGAGACATCGTGGGGGCAGCAAATGTTGGAATGAAAACTGCATTTGCCAAATATGGCGATACTTTTAATACTATTCAGCATAATGCGAATTATAAATTAAATGACATTAGTGAAATAATTGATATTATTCTAAAAGAAAACGGTTTATAAAATTTAATTAAACTAAACTTTTATTTAGAACAACAAATATTGATATTAAAGTTGCAATTAGTTATTTTTCCTTCAAAATAATTTAAAGCCGGATGAAGAATCTTTCAATTAAAAAGCTTTATTACTCAATTAGTGAAGTTAGTAAAATAACTGCTGTTGAACAGTATGTTCTACGATATTGGGAAACTGAATTTGAAGAATTAAAGCCACAGAAGAATCGAGCGGGAAACAGGATATATACTAACAAGGATATTCAATTAGTTCTTCAAATTAAAAGTTTACTCCGGGAAAAAAAATATACTATTGAAGGAGCAAAAAAAATATTACAGAACTATATCCCTGAAATAGTTGTTCAGCATATTAATTCACCAAGTCAAACAGATATATACCCTGTTACTCATGCGGAAGTAAAAAAGGGAAAAGATTCAATAAAAAAAGATCTTGAAGAGATAAAAAAAATTATAGAATATTTAATAGCTAAATTATAATGTAACGGAACGTGGCGCAGCCCGGTAGCGTACCTGAATGGGGTTCAGGTGGTCGTGGGTTCAAATCCCACCGTTCCGACTCTAAAAAAACTTAGTCCCGATTATTAGTCGGGACTTTTTATTTTAAGAACTCTTGAACAGGTTTTGGGACTTTCATCATTCAACAAACTTAATTCTTATATTAATCTCTTCCTTTATCTTAATTACTATAGCATGCCGGGTTAGTATCAAGCCACATAATAGTGTTACGAAATTATTACTATTTTATTGCTGTTACATTCTCAACCTTAAATGTAAATATTTAATCATTAATAATTACATCTTCTATTTGTAAAGGTAATAATACATGATAATTTTTTCCTATATTTATTTTAAAGTATTTTCATAAATCCCAATTGATAGATCTTGATCAGTAATATTATGGTTATTTAAACATGTATTTTAAATAGTATGCTTAATCTTTGTTTCACTTGTAATATAAGTTTTAGTTTACCATCCGCTTGAAGGATTAAGTTGGGTTGCAACACAATTTTCTTTTTGAAACAAAAGAGTAAATTTTTATTTCTTTATGAAAATTAGACGGTTATAGTTAAATTTATTTTTAATAATTAAAAACCTGATAACCTTTAGTGGTTTTTAAATAAAAACTTTGAGAGGGTATAAACAAAGCTTCGGCTACAAAAATTAAAAGAGGTAATCTTATGAAATCATCAATCAAGTTATTCACTATTCTGTTATTTTTATTCGGATGTTCAAATCCGGTTAAAATGGATTTAAGAAATTATTCCACCCAAATAAAATTTCTAACGGAACAGGAAGCAGATGTTATAAAAAGATGGAATTCAGTATCTGGCTCTAATTTTGTGAACGACGGATTTATGTATCAAGCTCTTGATACCTATATTATTGATAATTATGATCAATTTGTTACAAAACTTGAGAAAATTCAACCGCAGACCAAGGAGGTTCAGGATCTTCACGCAATGTATGTTAAAGGCGCGGAACAACAGCTTGAAGCTTTCAAATTGATGAAAGACGGCGTTGAGAAAAAGAATAAAGATATTATGAATAATGCTTACAAAATTATGACTGACGGCAGAAATATTGAAAAACAATGGGCTACTAAATATGAAAAAATGATTAATTCCAATTAAGGAATACTAAAACAATTTTTCTTTATTTATAGGACAGCAGAATTTTTTCCAATTCTTGAGATTGATTCTGCTGTTTTTGTATAAAAAAATATCTTTTTTATTTTTCATCACGCCGCTATTTTAATCATTAGATTTTATTAGTAACTTTGTAATAAGTTTTAAGAAAGTAACGAATTGCTTAATGCAGATAATATCAGATAAACCTAAGTGTCATTGCGGAATCTTTGGAATCTATGATAATGAAACGGCAGCTATAAATACCTACTACGGGTTACATGCTTTGCAGCATAGGGGACAGGAGGCAAGTGGTATTGTAGCAAAAAACTTCAATAAAAATAATCACGTGGTTTTTAACATTCATAAAGGCGAAGGCTTAGTATCAGAGGTCTTTTCGGATCTCAAAGTCTTTAAAGAAACTCTTACAGGGACTTGTGCTATCGGGCATAATCGCTATTCGACTACGGGCTCTTCTAAATCAAAGAAAAACATACAACCGTTTGTCGTTCAATACCGACTCGGAAACCTTGCCGTAGCTCATAATGGCAACCTTACCAATGCAAAACAACTTCGTAATGAGTTAGTTGATGAAGGCGCTATTTTCCAGACATCCAGCGACACCGAGGTAATATTGCATCTTATTGCACGTAGTAGACTGGATAATCAAGTTGATCAGATAAAAGAAGCTTTAAACCGTCTTGAAGGTGCCTATTCATTAATACTAATGACCGATGATAAATTAATTGCTGCAAGAGATCCTTATGCTTTTCGTCCACTCTCTATAGGCAAAGTGAACGGTTCTTTTGTAATCGCATCGGAAACATGCGCATTTGATATAATTGCAGCAAAGTTTGTGCGGGAAGTTGAACCGGGAGAAATTGTTGTTATTGATGGTGATGTAAAGTTAAATTCTGATATAAAATCATACAGAATTAAGGATGATGCCATATTCCCTAAAAAACACTGCATCTTTGAATATATATATTTTTCGCGTCCTGACAGTTTTATCTTTGGCCATAATGTTGATAAGATGAGAAGACGTTTGGGAAAAATTCTTGCAAGGAATTATTCCGTCCGTGATAAAGATGGTCAAAAAGTTATCGTTATAAGCGTACCCGATAGTTCAAATACTACTGCTCTTGGCTATCAAAAGGAACTGGAAAAAGAAGGCATCCATTCAAAACTTGAAATTGGCTTAATAAGGAGCCATTATATAGGAAGAACTTTTATCCAACCTGGACAAGAGAAAAGAGAAATCGGGGTAAGAATAAAGTATAATATAGTAAAAGGCGTTCTTGAAGGCCGCACGGTAGTAATTGTGGATGATTCTATTGTACGCGGTACTACTTCAAAACAGTTAGTTAATCTGATTAAAGAAGCAAATCCTAAGGAGATTCATTTTAGAATTTCGTCGGCTCCAATAATGTACCCATGTTATTACGGAATGGATTTTCCCAGCAAAGAAGAGTTGATAGCATGCCGAATGAACGGCGATGTAGAAGAGATAGAAAAGTATCTTGGCGTCGACAGTCTTGAATATCTGACTATTGATGAAATGCTGCAAGCTGTTTCGGAAGCTGGTTTAGAAAACTTTTGTACAGCTTGTTTTTCCGGTGAGTATCCCACGAAAATTGATTCAGAATTCAAAAAGGAAATGTATGAATTATAAGGCATTTATTGCTTTTTTATTCATTATATTTTTACATGAACTTACTTCTTCCCAAACTACTTCATTCTTTAAATATAAAGACGATATTGATTTATCTGTCACGACAAATAGGATAAAATCAAAAAAAAAAATACCAAATCTTTTAATAAA
>PLNZ01000423.1 GCA_003142915.1 Ignavibacteriales bacterium
AAATATTTCATTCTTTTAGGTGAATGACTTATTTTTCTGAATATCTTAAACAATTCTTTTAATAACATCCGGCAGGTTTGCTTATGCATGTATTGGAAGTGAAGAATCTTGTAAAAACATTTGACGGTATACGGGCTGTGGACGACGTCTCGTTTGCTGTACCCGAAGGCTCCGTATTCGGCTTAATTGGAAGAAACGGGGCAGGTAAAACTACTACTCTCAGGATAATGATGAATATTTACCTGCCTGACAGCGGTGAAGTTTTATTGCAGGGCGCAAAAGCCGGGCAGGATTTTAAGGATAAGGTCGGTTACCTGCCGGAGGAAAGAGGCCTCTATAAGAAGATGAAGGTAATTGAGACGCTTCTCTTCTTTGCCGAACTAAAAGGCAAAACCGGGAAAGCAGTGGAAAGGAAAGCAATTGAATACCTTGAAAGATTTCAACTTGCCGACAGGAAAAACTCAAAAGTGGAAGATTTATCAAAAGGAAACCAGCAAAAAGTTCAATTCATTACTACCATTCTTCATGATCCGGAATTTATAATTCTTGATGAACCGTTTACAGGGCTCGATCCCATAAATACAAACCTGCTTAAGGAAATTATCCTTGAGCTGAAAAACCAGGGTAAAGTAATTATTTTCTCAACACATCTTATGGATTTCGCCGAAAGAATGTGCGATCATATTACTATGCTTGATAAAGGTAAGGTAATTCTTAACGGGGCTTTAGCTGATATTAAAGCCAAATATTCACAAAGAAATGTAAGCATTAATTACCAGGGGGATCTGTCGTTCCTTAAATCCAGCCCGATCGTAGAAAAAATTTTTGAATACGGTAATTCATCCTCCATAAAAGTAAAGGAACCCATGCAAGTTCAGCAGTTATTAAAAATCCTTGTTGATAATAATATTATTATAACAAAGTTTGCCGCTGATGAAATCTCATTACAGGAAATATTTGTCGAACTGGCCGGAGATGAAAATAATAATTCTATTACAGAGGAGGCTGGCAATGTTTAACAGGAGAACACTTTCTATAATCAAAAGAGAATTAAGAGAAAAAGTTTTAAGTAAAAGTTTCATTTTTATGACNNAGTAATTCCACGGCTTCTTTACAGGTTTCATGCGAGACCAGCCAGCTGGCTGCCGCTGTTGGTGGTGAACTCTCAAAATTACCTTTTGTAAAAGACGGCAGTTTTAAAATCACTTATAACTTTATGCCCCAAAGTGATTTTGAAAAAATGCTGCCGTTGTTAAAAAAAAATATGCTGAATGATAAGTTAACAGGGGTACTTTATATTCCCAATTCAGCGTTGAGTGATAAAAAGATAAATTATTATTCAAAAAATCCCAACAATTACTTACTCCTGAATAAATTCAGAAGTTCAATAAACTCCGCTTTAATTAATATATATTTCTCGGAAAAACAGTTATCGGCAAAAGAAATTTCTTTTGCAGGAGAAGGCGTTGATATTAACGGGTTCAGAATTTCCAAAGACATAAAAATAAAAGCCGAAGGCTTTGGAAACCAGGTTGTTTCTTTTCTGTTTACATTCCTGTTATATTTTAGTTTAATTATATTCGGTACAATGATTATGAGATCAGTTGTACAGGAAAAAAACAACAGGATAGTAGAAGTTCTGCTTTCTTCGGTTAACAGTAAGGAGCTTATGGCCGGGAAGATAATAGGGACAAGTATAACAGGGATTGCACAAATGTTTATCTGGCTGTTCCCTCTTATGCTGGTGATTTCTTCATCGGTATTTATACTTCCTAAAGATTTTGCAATTGATGTTAGCCTGCTGCAGGTATCTTATATACTCTTCAATTTCCTGATTGGATTGATAACATTTCTTGGCCTGTTCGCAACTGTAGGAGCCATATTTGATAACGATCAGGATGCACAATCCGGTATCTGGCCAATAATGCTTTTAATAATGATACCTTTCTTTATAGGTATTTCGCTTGTAAACAATCCTGAAAATACGATAGGAATTGTCGCATCAATGATGCCCTTTGCTTCGATAATAGTAATGCCCGCAAGAATGACTTTAGTTGATGTCCCCTCCTGGCAGTTTGCTCTTGCAGTAATTGTAAATTTATCAACACTGGTTTTAATTTTTCCGTTGGCAGGGAAAATATACCGTGTAGGAATTTTAATGTCGGGTAAAAAACCAAAGTGGAGTGAAGTTGTGGGATGGCTGAAATATAAATATTAAAAAATACTTATGTTTGAAAAATATTTTTCTCTTCGAGAAAACAATACAAATATAAAAACAGAAGTTCTGGCAGGAATAACTACCTTTCTTGCCGCCATGTATATTATAGTGGTTAACCCTGCAATCATTAGTAAAACCGGTATGCCGTTTAATGGCGTACTTACCGCAACCATACTTGTTTGTGCAATTTGTACTATTATGATGGGGATTTATGCAAAAAATCCTATTCTTGTAGCGCCTGGAATGGGTCTTAATGCCTATTTTACTTTCTATGTAGTTATGGGTTTGGGAGTAAAATGGGAAACTGCCCTCGGCTCCATTTTCTGGGCGGGAATAATTTTTCTCTTATTATCAATATTCAATATCCGGACATATATTGTAAAAGCAATTCCTAAACAGATTCGGTATGCTGTTTCTGCCGGAATAGGATTATTTATAGCATTGATCGGACTGGTAAATTCTCATTTCATTATCGGAGATCCGTCAACTCTTGTTAAACTCGGGAAGATAGATTCTATTACAATTACTTTTATCGCCGGATTATTAATAACGGCATTGCTAATTGTTAAACGGATTAAAGGTGCACTAATTATCGGTATTGCACTAACTACTATTTTAGCTATTCCTATAGGCAGATTATACGGCGATGCTTCGGCAATTAATTATGGTATACCTACTTTAGTTATCTGGGAAGGAATAATTTCTGCACCTGATTTCAGCTTGATTTTTAAAATGGATTTGTTTGGTTCACTCAAATATGCAATCTGGCCCGTAACTTTTACTATTTTGTTTACAGACATGTTTGACAGCCTCTCTACATTTGTAGGTGTTGCAGAAGCTGCTGATTTAGTAGATCCTAATGGCGAACCGAGAAGTATTAAACGGTCATTAATTGTAGATGCATTAGCAACCACAATTGCAGGTATAACAGGCACAAGTGCCGGTACGGCTTATATAGAATCCGCTACTGGGATTGAAGAAGGAGGACGGACGGGGTCTTACGGCTGTTGTAGCCGGACTGCTTTTTCTTCCGTTCTTATTTTTCTCCCCGCTCCTTTCGAATATACCGGGAATAGCAACCTCACCGGCTTTAGTGCTTGTAGGTGTTTTTATGATAAAACCTGTATTGAAAGTGAACTGGTCTCAATTTGAGGATGCCCTGCCTGCTTTTCTTGCATTGATTATTATTCCATTTACATATTCAATTACTCAGGGAATTATTTGGGGATTCCTAAGCTGGACGATTATAAAATTAGTACTTGGGAAAAAAGAAGAAGTTCCTGTTATGCTGCTGGTCATAGATGTTTTTGCTGTTTTGGCGCTGTTAATTTGAAGTTGATTTTTATTTCGGGCATTTTAATGTTTTTATGCTGTAATCCGGCTGTTATTGGCCGGCTTTTATTCCAAGTTCAAAAACTTAACAGCAAGTTCACATTGGACTATCATTTTATTATTGACTTTGGGTTTGAAGTTTCTTAGATTTTTCAGCAAATAATTTTATTTTCAAACACTCGAAATATTATCTCAAAAACAAGACAAAATCGATTATCCTCTCTACTACTTGCGTTCTTGAATAATTTGAAACACATGATTCAGGTAAGAATATATTTTTTTAATCAGAGTTAAACTGTAGTTCTTCATTTTCCGTCAAAGATACATATTTTAGATTTTTTTCAAGGAGTTGCTATGGATAATCATAA
>PLNZ01000302.1 GCA_003142915.1 Ignavibacteriales bacterium
AGGCTTTTTATCAGCCAGCAACCAATGAATATCCAAGCCAAGGTCATGAAGGCGTTTCAATATCTCACCGCCCGGTATTACCCTGTTCTGGAAATAGGGATATAGCTGCTCCCTTTTTATTTTTAATGCTTTTGCAAATTCAACGTTAGAGGAGAAATTTTCATCTCCAAATTGTCTGATTTTTTTTCCTAGCTTCACTTTTTTATCCTTTATGATATGATTTTTACTCAAATAATATCTTGACAATAAGTAATAAATATCTCACTTTTACATGCTTTTTACTGTAATTGATTAAAATAATAAGTGACTCTATATTATCTAACTGAATTTTTTGTTTGTAATTTTAATAATAATGTAAAATATTTTACAGCTATAGATTAAATTAATAAAAGCTTTTATAAAGTTCCAAATTAATTCTTAAATTAATATTTTTATTTTTAAGTACATCGAAATTGGAAATACTAACTATAATAAAATAATATTAATATTTTTTTTATTCTTCATATTTCTTTGAACTGTCTCACTTAGTTCTTTTATATGATATCAAATCGCTTTAAACGCGATTATTATAGAATATTTTACGTATTTGATTTGACTACTCATTTCATTATTTTTTTATAAATGAAAATTTAGGTTTACGCCCAAAAGCCTGATTATCAAACTAAAAAATTATAATGCAATTAATATGAGATATCTACTTGTTATTCCGTCAATCGACATAAAGAATGGAAAAACTGCAAGAGTAGTTCAGGGTATACCGGAATTAAATTGCAAAGAGTACGGCAGCGATCCTGTTGAAATGGCAAAAATATGGCGTACGGAAAATGCTAAGCTTCTTCATGTGATTGATTTTGACGGCGCTGCCGACCATAGCAATAATAATTTGCATCTTATCAGGGAAATATGCGAATCAGTAATCATCCCTGTACAATTTGCCGGAGGTATAAGAAGCCTTGAAGATGTTGAAGCAATAATGGATACGGGGATAAGCAGGCTTATAATCGGTACTATGGCAATTGAACACCCGGACTTCTTTATAAAGGTTTTTGAAAAATACGGCCCATTAAAAATTGCTATCTCATTGGATATTATTGATGAGGAGCTGGTTACAAAAGGCAGAAAAATAATGACCGGCATAAACTACTTAGACTTTGCAAAAAAGATGGCAAATCTTGGCGTAGAAAGGTTTATTGTAACTGATGTTCTTCGCAATGGAATTCTCGGCGGCCCTAACCTTGTTTATTCCGCTAACGTTGCTGAAATTACTAAAGGCAAGGTAACGCTTTCAGGAGGCATTCGTAATAAGGATGAATTAATGGATGTTCAAAAACTAATGCCTGCCGGGGTTGATTCTGTAATTGTCGGCAGAGCTTTATATGAGAATAGATTCCCCTGCCAAAAGCTGTGGCGCATTGCTGAATCCGGAATTTTTTAATACATTTATTAAGCAGATTACTCGAGTTAAATTAATAATAGGAAAAAATGGACAAGGATGAGAACGAAATAATTCGCAGTAGTTTTTGATCTAATCTTTTTATTTCGTCAGCAAAAAAGGCTGATCTTGAAGATCATATTTCCTTTGTTCCAATTTTTAAAGATTTAAGTTCTAAGGAGATATCACAGCTTATAAAAATTATTCATAATAGAAATTATCTCGCCGGAAAGTGTATATTCTATGAATATGTTAAAAAATAAAACCGGAGGAAGAATATGAAACCAGAAATAAAAAAAATATTAGTCCCAATCGATTTTTCTGATTATTCCAAAAGCGCTCTTAAATATGCGATAAATTTTGCTAAAAAATTTAACGCAGAATTATACCTGATATATGTGGTAGAACCAATAATTTATCCCCCTGATTTCAGTATGGGACAAATTGCAATTCCCACCTTGGACCTGGGAATGGATAAAAGAGCCTTTGAAGAGCTGAATAAACTTGCAGAAAAAGAGATTCCGAAAGAGTTAATTGCCAATACAATTGTAAAAACGGGAAAACCGTTTATTGAAATTATAGAATCAGCCGAAGAAGAAAATATTGACCTTATAATAATAGCAACACACGGTCATACCGGTATGGAACATATTTTATTCGGAAGCACTGCCGAAAAAGTGGTAAGAAAAGCACCCTGCCCTGTCCTGACTTTAAGGGAACCAATCAAAGGTTATAATTTTACAAAAGAAATTGAAAAAGAAAAGCTATAGTGGAAATAAGGGTTAAAAAACAGATAGTTCAATTTTTTCGGTCAATTACAAAATCTACTAAGTCTTGAAGAGCCGTTTTGCTAGGTGTATCGGGGAATATGGTCAGCACAGACATAGCTTTTTTTGAATAGGCAGAAGCTGTTTCGGAAGCATAATTTAGCCCATTGTTCCTTTTAACAAAATCTATAATTTCTTCAACAGATCCGTTTTTATCGACGTTTTTAATAATCTTTTTTATTTTAGCAGCTTCATTTTTAGGCACCTGCTGAAGCGAGTAAATTAATGGAAGCGTTATTTTCTTTTCTTTAATATCCCCGCCTACAGGCTTACCTATTATAGAAGTATTCCCCTCGTAATCAAGTATATCATCCCTTATTTGAAAAGCTATCCCAATATATTCCCCAAACTTTCTCATTGCCTCGTAATATTTTTCATCAGAGGATGCACTAAGAGCGCCTATCTGGCAGCATGTCTCCAGCAAAGAGGCTGTTTTATCGGAAATAATTCTGAAATAAGTTTCTTCATCGATATCGAGCTTCCGCGTTTTTCTTATTTGAAGCAGTTCTCCTTCAGACATCCTTTTTACCGTAGTTGTAATTATATCAAGGAAGTCAAAATCTTTACCTTGTATCGCAATCAGTAATCCGCGGGATAAGAGATAATCCCCCATTAAGACGGCAACTTTATTTTTAAATATTTTATTTATTGACCAAAAGCCTCTTCTTTTATCGGCATTATCAACCACGTCATCATGCACAAGAGTGGCGGTATGAAGCAACTCTACCATAACTGCCCCCCTGTAGGTACGTTCGGAAACTCCCCCCGCAACTTTTGCGGCAAGAAGAACCAAGAGAGGTCTAATTTTTTTTCCTTTTTGCCGTATAATATACCTTGCAATTAAATCAATCAGGGTAACATTAGACTTCATGGACTGTTTAAAAAGTTCTTCAAATCTTTCCAGCTCAGATTTGATCGGAAGACTTATTTCTGCAAGTTTATTTTTAATCAAGATTTCTTAACGGCTAGTTTAGAAATTATTATACTTATTTCATAAAGCAATACTAAAGGTGCGGCCAAAATCAATTGTGAAACAGGATCGGGACTTGGCGTTAAAAATGCCGCAACGATAAAAATGAGCACAATAGCATGCCGCCTGTATTTTCTCATGAACGCCGGCGTTAATATACCAATTTTTGTAAGAAAAAATGATATCATAGGTAACTCGAACACAACCCCTGAGCCAAGCATTATGCTAATTATAATAGACATATATTCATCAATTGCGAATATATTTTTAATTTCGGCAGAACCAAATTGAGCTGCAAACTTTAACGACATCGGCAGCATAACAAAATATGCAAATACAATCCCCACCAAGAAGCAAAGACTTGAGAATGCAACTATGGCAGATATATACCTGCGCTCACTTCTTTTTAGAGCAGGTGAAATAAATTTCCATAACTGGTAGAAAATATTAGGAAGGCTGAGTATAACACCCCCTACCATAGCAACCTCAAAATAGAGTATTAATTGCCCGAACGGTTTTAAATTCTGAAGCGCTACGCCTGCATGTCTTGCAGGGGTTAGTAAAATCTTATCAATAATAATATTAATAAAAATCCAACAAAGAAGAGAGCCAACACCAACCCCGATAAGCGAATAAATTAATCTCCATCTTAGTTCTTCAAGATGTTCAAGAAAAGTCATTTCAGAACCGGAATTGTCTTCGCCCTCAGGATTCAAAGCCTCCGGAGAATCATCTTGAATAGTTATATCTTCTGATGCCACTTTAATTTAAAATAATTAACTTAACTGTGAATATAGGGGAAACTTTGAGCATAATATTTTAACACGGTTATTTATTTCAGTTAAAACTTTTTCATCTTCAAAATTTGAAATTGTTTTATCGATCAATTCAGCAATTTCAAACATTTCATTTTCTTTCATACCTCTTGTTGTCACAGCAGGAGTACCGATTCTTATTCCGCTTGTAACAAACGGGCTACGCAGGTCAAACGGAATTAAATTTTTATTAACAGTTACCCCGGCAAGCCCGAGAGCCTTCTCAGCTTCTTTACCTGTAATGTTTTTGTTTGATAAATCTATGAGCATCAAATGATTATCCGTACCGCCGGATATTATTTCAAAACCGTATTGATTCAATTTGTCAGATAATGCTTTTGCATTTTTAATAACCTGTTGGGCATAATCAGTAAATGAATCTTGAAGCGCTTCGCCGAAAGCAACTGCTTTAGCCATAATTATGTGCATCAAAGGACCGCCCTGAATACCAGGCATCACCATGCTGTCGATAATCTCAGACATCAACTTTAATCTGTCACCTTTAGGTGTTTTCGTCCCGAAAGGATTTTCCTTGTCTTTACCAATAAGGATAATTCCGCCTCTAGGCCCTCGTAATGTCTTATGTGTTGTTGATGTAACAATATCACAATATAGAAGCGGATTATTAAGTAAACCTTTGGCAATCAAACCGGCAGGATGAGCCATATCGCACATTAAATAGGCGCCAACCGAATCAGCTATTTGCCTGAATTTAGAATAATCCCATTCCCGTGAATAAGCACTGGCGCCGGTAACAATTAATTTGGGCTTTTCCTGTTTTGCAAGATCTTCAATAATATTATAATCTAATTCTTTAGTATCTTTATTTAAAGGGTAACCTACAGCTTGATACAAAGTACCGGAAAAATTGACGGGAGATCCATGAGTTAAATGTCCGCCGTGAGCAAGGCTTAAGCCAAGAAATTTATCACCCGGCTTCAAAAAAGTCATTAGGACGGCCATATTTGCTTGTGAACCGCTATGTGGCTGAACATTTACATATTCGGCATTGAATAATTTTTTAAGCCTTTCTCTCGCCAAATTCTCGGCTAAATCTACATATTCGCAGCCGCCATAATATCTCTTACCGGGATATCCTTCTGCATACTTGTTTGTCAGAACAGTTCCGTCAGCTTCAAGCACAGCAAGACTCACAAAATTTTCAGATGCAATTAACTCAAGATAATTCTGTTGTCTTTTCGTTTCAAGAGTTAATACTTCATAAATTTCCTTATCGTTTTTTAAATTATTATACATTTTATTTTTTCATAGAAATGATTATTTTTTTCAGTTTTTTATATTTAAGAATAAAACTTTAGTCTTTAGCTCTAACAAACCATAATTCACCCAAACTTAGTCCGATGTTCATCTTTATAAAATGTTCCAGTACCAGGTCAGATTGGGATGAGCCTCTCGTACCATATAATAAAGTGAGATCAACCGTATTAAACTGACTTAGAGGATAAGAAAAGCCTACGGCAACTGAATACTGATTTATACCCGTCCCGTCTATATCATATTGAAGCTGCTCATAACTTATCCCTGCACGCCAAATAGTTTGCTGCCACGAGGTTGTACCCGATTCCTGCATAGGTCTATATTGAAAGCCCGCACTAAATTTTGTTGCATTTCTGAGATCACCCGGGTTAACACCGTTAAAAGAATACTGTGACCAATTCTGGGAAGCAACATCCAAGCTGATACAATATACCTGATTGATGGCAAAACTTAAGCCCGCCATAAAACGAACCGGTATCTTCATCTGTATAGTACCCTGAACGATTGTATCCGTTCTGGAGGTTGTTGTAGAAGTAAGAATTGTATCTGTTCTCAGTTGACCAAGAAGCTCCGCTGCAAAGCCTATTCTGAAGTTAGAAATGGTACCTGAATGAAATAGTGGAGATATGTCAGGACTAATCAGCCCTATGTTTGAACCAAGCCCGGAAGGACTATACGTCAAATTATAATTGGAATTAGCAGCATCCGAATTAATGAATTCGGAAGTGGCGATGTAATTAATGTTGCCGAAATAATAATTTAATGTAACTCCCAGGCTAAGATCGAACGGAAGTTTATACGATGTACCAATAAAAAATTTAGATAAACCGCCATTACCCTGATATACTGTTTGGTAATTACCGGTAGCCTGAACTAAATCTCCGTTTTCTCCGGAAGCATTATAATTCACAGTTGAATAAGGAACAAGTCCCATTACAATAGTTGCCCCATTAGAATCACTAACAGGAAAGGCAAAAGCAAGTCCGTTAAACAGAAATTGACCGTTAAAGCCATTTGAAGAATTCTCAGAAAGGAATGAACCGCTGTAAGATAAGCTGGCGCTAAAGCGCGTTTTGTTTATTTGATTCCAGGAAGCGGGGTTGACAATATCAAAGTAAGAAGGATTAGATAAAGAAACACCAAGCCCGCCGATGCCAAGCCCATAAGCAGAAAATGAATAGACAGCATCACCTATTCCAAGCCTGGTATAGCTCGAACCACTTTGAGCTAATAAACTTATTTGTAAGACAAAGAATACGGCAATAAGGATTTTTATTAATTTCATATTTATTTTTTTCCCGTATAAGTAATTTGTAAGCGGGGTCTTAGCGCCCGGCTTGCCGCATTGCTTCCTTTTATTGCAAACAGTTCAAGACCGTCAATCTGGCTTGTTACCTGAATTAACAATCCCTCATTCACACCTTTATCAATCCAGCTCTGAACGTAAGCTGCAATATTTCCCTGGAAAGTGTTGCCGCTACGGCTTAAAGTAATGGTTTGCGTGGAGTCATAAGCTCTTGCCGAACTGTCTGTTAATAGTAGTACTGTAAGGGCATTGATATAATTTGAACCTACAATTGTAGCTACAGTATCCAGCGTTAAAGTCAGGTTAGCATAATTGATTAGTGTATTCGGAGGGATGGCAGATACATTAAACAATAATCTGGAATTAATAACAAGACCGGCTTGTACTAACATATCTTCCGAACTTACAACAGGGAGTTTTCCCGAAACTATACTTGATTCCATCCCCGTGAGAAATGATAAAGTATCGATGTAATCTCCGGGTTTTACTATCACTACTTGCAGAGTTGTAGTTGATGGGGTAAACCCCACTACTTTTTGCGAATTGCTTGTGGGGTTAAAGTAAATTCCATGATCAATTCCAAGAGTCGAATCGGAAGCATATTTAAGAATATTAAGAACGTAAGATTTATCAAGATTAAAAGTGACAAGTGAATCGGAAAAAATTCTGTTAGAACTTAAATCTGCCTTGATAAGGCCAAGTGCATTTATACTATCTGCGTCAACGCCTGCTGCAGTCCAATCGTACGAAATTCTATTAACCGTGAAGTCCATCGAACGTGTAGAATCGCTGAAGAAATAATTAGGATAAAGCGATATACCTGCATAAGTAACCACAGCAGCGCCGTCTAATATATCTGTCTCAATTGTATCGGCTAATGAAATAGAAAATTCAGCAAGATAGGATCCCGAAACATTAGCTGCTTTTCCTATTAAAAGAGAACTAGCAGAACCTGTAATAGGGATAGTATATTTGGCATAAGAAGAAGATTGTTTCATTGAATCCGCATAAGAATCAATTTCTTTAACATTCAGATAATCATTTTTTAATAAACCGATGCCAACAGAGACAGGATTTTCACTACAGGAATATAAAGTAATGGCTATAATCCCGATTAGAAGTAATAACAGCTTTTTGTAAATCAATTAGTTTTCTCCATTTTATCATTTTTTATTATAGAAGATACTTCGATAATATTTTGAGCAACAAAAGTGGGAAATTTATTTTGTTTTTTCAAGACAGAAAAACTTTCCTCACCAATCCCGGTTCTTACAAGAATAGTTTTTAAGCCGGCGTTAATTCCGCACTCGATATCGGAAACTGAATCACCTACAAGATATGAGCCTTCCAAATCAATAGTAAAATCTCTTACCGCTTGAAAGATCATTTCGGGTGAAGGCTTTCTGCATTCAGCTTCTTCCTTTGTACTAAAATCAGGATGAAATGGGCAATAATAAAATGCATCGATTGATACACCATAAGCACTAAGTAGTTTATTTATCCTGTTATTAACAGTGTCCACCATTTCTTTACTAAGTAATCCGCGAGAAATACCAGATTGATTTGAAACTACAATTAATTTAAATCCCATTTCATTTTTAAGTAAAGAAAGTGCTTCCCCCGTTCCAGGTAAAAGTTTAACTAAATTAGGATCGCCTAAATATCCCGGGTCTTCATTAAGTGTGCCATCTCTATCAAGGAAAACAGCGAAAATAGCCATTATTCGTTGTTCATTACTGTCTTGTATAATTCAATATACTTTTTAGCAGAAGAATTCCAGCTAAAATCACATTTCATTCCATTCCGCATAATTTTAGCCCACATCTTTTTATCTTCAAAAGTTCTTAAAGCTCTTCTAAATTCTTTTAGAAAGGTTTGTGCTTCATACTGTTTAAACACAAATCCCGTACCTTCGCCGGTTTTTTCATTAAACCGTGTAACTGTATCTGCAAGACCACCTGTTTCACGCACAATCGGTACGGTACCATAAGTAAGGCTGTACATTTGGTTCAAGCCGCAAGGCTCATACCGCGAAGGCATTAATAACATATCTGCTCCTGCATCAATTATATGGGCAAGTTCATCATTAAAGCCAAGATACGCAGCAAACTTTTCGCTAAATTTTCCATTCATCTTTTCAAAAAAGTGATGATACTTCTTATCACCTGTACCAAGCAGTACTACTTGTATATTTAATTTCATTAATTCTGTAAATGTTGATGAAATTAGATCCATACCCTTTGCATCAAAAAGGCGGGAAATTATACCTACAATAGGTATATTTTCATCAAACTTAAAACCGAATTTATTGGCTAATTCCTGTTTGTCAACCAGCTTTCCTGAGATATTTTTTGCAGAATATTTCCTTGCAATAAGTTTATCTTTTTCAGGATTCCATAAATGAGTATCGATGCCATTTATTATGCCGTATAAATCATTTTTTCTTTTAGCAAGTACCGGTTTCAGACCTGCGCCAAGTTCTTCGTCAGATCTAATCTCATTTGCATAAGTTTCGCTTACAGTATTTATTACATCTGAAAATAATAAGCCGGATTTCATAAAATTAATTTTGCCGTAAATCTCTAATCCTTTTTCTGAATTCAATTCTTCAGGCAGCCCGGTTTTATAAAAGGAAGATTTTGGAAAAGTACCCTGATATGCAAGGTTATGGATTGTAAACACTGTTTTAAATTTGGAAAATTGTTCGTCGTTTTTGTAAATAGTCTTTAAATAAGCAGGAATCAATCCGCACTGCCAATCATTGCAATGAATTATATCGGGGATCCAGCCTAATTTGGAAATAAGTTCAAACACGGCGTTTGTTAATAAAACAAATCTTTCATCATTATCCGGGTAATCTTCACCGGTATAAGGGTCTACATAAAGACTGTTCCGGCTGCCAAAATATTCCTGGTTATCAAGAAAATAAATTTGCACTCTGACTTTTTGTCCCGGCAAAAAACATGATCTAAGCGAAAATATTACGTCTTTTTTTCCAATTTTAATATGTAAATCTTTCAGCCTGACGACTTCATGTATTTTAAATTTCCGGTCGTCCACTGCGCCGTATTTAGGCACTATTATGCGTACTTCATGCCCCATTTCCATTAACATTTGGGGCAAAGCTGAAGAAACATCCGCTAAACCACCTGTTTTTACAAA
>PLNZ01000347.1 GCA_003142915.1 Ignavibacteriales bacterium
CCGGGTTTGGGAGAAGCCTCTAAAACTTCTATATTAAATCCATTTTGAGTAAGATATGCTGCCGAGGTAAGCCCTGCTAGTCCGCATCCGATAACAACGCACTTTTTCATCAATAAACTAAGCTGTATTTAGCCCATACACCAATTGAGATGCCGGCCTTTTCAAGTTTATTAACTTTTATATTTCTATTGTAAACATCATAATCGGCATCAATAATTTTTTCAAGGAGTTTATGATAGATATGCTGCATTGCTCTTGCCGCAAACATTGAGTATTTATCATCAAGGTTCAAATCCTTTGTAGCGCTGATAAAATAATTTTCAGCTCGTTCCACCTGGTAGCGCATCAGTTCTTTGAAATTCTCATTATAAGTATTATTAATTATATCGCTTTCGGAATAATTAAACCGGGCAAGTTCCTGCTGGGGTAAATAAATCCTGCCGCTCTGTGAATCTTTTTTTATATCGCGTAAGATATTCGTTAGCTGGAGGGCAATACCTAAATTAACTGCGAAATCTTTTGTCGATTTGTGCTTATAACCGAATATTTCGATGCACATTAAACCAACCGTTGATGCGACCCTGTAACAGTATAGTTTTAAATCTTCAAAAGTTAAGTATCTCTTCTTTTGAAGATCCATTTCCATTCCTCTTAACAATTCAAAAAAAGGTTCAAGAGGCATATTGAACTGAGAAATCGTCTTACCGAGTTTGTTAAGCAAAGGATATTCGGAATGACCGCTTAAAGCCTTTTGTAGTTCCTTAGTCCACTTGAAAAGCGATTCATATTTTATATCATCGGGAAGATTTTCCTGGTCTACAATATCATCGGTTTGCCTGCAGAACGCATATACCGTATTCATTGCATCGCGCTTTGCGTTGGGCAGCAGGTTGAATGCATAATAGAAGCTGCTCTTACTTGTTTTGGCAATATCTTTTGCTGTTTCAGCCATCATTAGAAAAATGATTTCAAAAGTAAAATTAAAAAATCCTTTTTATTCAATACCGGTCGTTTCTGAAAGACATTATAATTATCGGCTTCTATCTTCTTCAAAATTTCTTCTCCGCCTAAAACAGTCCATTTGATTTCATATTTCAGCCGGCCGGTTAAATACTCCGCCAGTTTCTTTCCTTCATTATATAGCTGACGTGTTCTATCAACATTATGCTTTAAAAGCGTCTTTAAATTAAGATTATTTTCATTTAACTCAAATATTTTTTCTGTGACATTAAATTTTTCCAACTCGTCCTGCGGTAGGTAAATTCTCCCCTTTTTGAAGTCGATTGCAGCATCCTGCCAAAAATTTGTCAACTGAAGCGCTGTACATATTTTATCGGAACAGGCAAATGCTTCACTTTCCCTAATATTATTTAGTTCAAGTATCAGCCTTCCAACCGGATTAGCGGAATTTTTACAATAAGCAAGCAGATCGGGAAAATTACTAAACCTGTTTTTAGTTATATCCTGCCTAAATGCTTTAAGCAGATTATAAAAATGTTCTGCCGTAAGACTTTTAGTTTCTATTGTATTGTACAATGCTAATTCAAACGGATTTGAATAATTCCCGTTTATCAATTCCGTAAACCTCTCCTCAAACTCATTAAGCTTTTTTACCCGGTCTTCCCGGGTGTAAGCGCCTTCGTCGGCAATATCATCCGCCGTACGTGCAAACCAGTATATAATAGCTACATCCTTTCTTATTTTTTTAGGAATGAGAAAGGATACTACAGGGAAATTTTCGTAATGATTTTTCGCGAATTCCATCGCGTCAATATATGCAGATTCTATGTCCATAATCTTGTTCAGTAAAGATAAAATAGTTAATTTTGTCACGCTAAAATAATTCTTTATGATGATATTTTTATGAAATTAACCGAAATATATAATCAATCACTAAGCGGGAGATTCTTCTCCCTGATCTCAGAGTTCTTCTATTAGCGCTGCTCTCTTTTCCTTTTCGTCCTTTTTATCAAAATCTTTATTAAAAATTTTTTACTAAAAGAAATAATCATATTATGAGTAATTTAAAAGAAATAAATAGAAGACGCACATTTGCCATAATCTCACATCCCGATGCCGGTAAAACAACCTTAACGGAAAAATTCCTCCTTTACGGCGGCGCTCTTCAGCTTGCGGGGTCCGTAACTGCAAGAAAGAACCAGAGATCATCAACATCTGACTGGATGGAACTTGAAAGGAAAAGAGGAATATCAATAAGTTCAACATTACTTCAGTTCGATTATAAAGGCTTTAAAATAAACCTTCTTGATACTCCCGGCCACCAAGATTTCTCCGAAGATACTTACCGTGTTTTAACTGCCGTTGATGCTGTTGTTATGGTTATTGATGCGGCAAAAGGAATTGAAGCACAAACTAAAAAGCTTTTTGAAGTATGCCGTAAAAGAGCAATCCCGGTTTTTACATTCATAAATAAGCTTGACAGGCCTACGCTGGAACCACTCGCACTTATTGATNNCTGGGATTAGGTGCATTTCCAATGAACTATCCTCTCGGCACAGGAATAGATTTCAAAGGCGTCTACGACCGTATATCAAAAGAAATTCATTTATTTGAAAAAACTACAGGCGGACAATTTATCGCTCCGGTGTCCATTCACGATTTATCCGATCCTATTGTAAAAAATAAATTGAGCGAAAATAATTATAACAAGCTCATCGAAGAAATTGAAATGCTTGATACCGCCGGAGAACAATTCGATTCCAACGAAGTTTTAGAGGGTGGCTTAACGCCGGTATTCTTCGGCAGTGCAATGAACAACTTCGGCGTACAGCTTTTACTTGACGGCTTTTTAAACTATGCTGTTCCTCCGGCACCAAGAAATAGTTTAAAAGGAATTATTAAACCTGAAGATGATGTCTTTTCCGGCTTCATTTTCAAAATACAGGCAAACATGGACCCCAAACACCGCGATCGTATTGCATTCTTACGGGTTTGTTCAGGTACATTTACACGCGACATGCAGGCTATTCATGTGAACAGCGGTAAGAAAATAAGACTTTCAAACTCACAAAAATTATTCGGACAGGAAAGAGAAACTGTCGATGAAGCTTTTCCGGGTGATATTATCGGGTTTGTCGGCAATTCTAATTTTGGAATCGGGGATACTATCACAGAAGACCCGTCAATCGTTTATAAAGAAATTCCTAAATTTGCTCCCGAGCATTTTGTATTTATGCATAATCCAAATCCGTCAAATTATAAAAAATTCAGGAATGGATTGGACCAGCTATTACAGGAAGGTGTAATACAGGCTTACTATTTGAAAAATTCCGGTCATAAAGTGCCCGTTCTTGGCGCTGTTGGGCCATTGCAATTTGAAGTTGTCCAGTATAGGCTCGAAAGTGAATACGGCGCTGAATCAAGGTTGGAACAAACAAACTGGAAAGTGCTCAGATGGATTTCGCCGGAAGTCAATACGGAAAGTTTGGAGGATATAGTTTTGCCTGCCGGAGCAGCTATCGCAAATGATTCTTCTGAAGAACCTGTTATATTATTTACAAGCGAATGGTCTTTAAATTACTTTAAAGAGAAATTTCCTAAAATTGAACTTTCCGACATTCCTTTTGCATCAGAATTGGCAGCAAAATAGAATAAGTGGATACAAATATTTTATTCACAGGTAGGTAACGTAATAAAATATATTATGAATCAGGAACAACATCATCATAATAAGACGTTCAAGGAAGAATATATTCAATTGTTGAAGAAGTTTGAAATCCAATACCAGAAA
>PLNZ01000443.1 GCA_003142915.1 Ignavibacteriales bacterium
ATTCAAAGCTATACCTGCAAAATACTTATACGTTCGACCGCTCTTTTTTAATCTGAAATTTAAATAATTTATAATTCATACTGTCAATTAAAGCCTGGAAACTCGCTTCAATAATATTTTCAGATACGCCTACGGTGCTCCAGGTTTCGTCTCCATCGCTGGATTGAATCATTACTCTTACTTTTGCAGCGGTACCTTCTTTTTCATCAAGCACACGAACTTTATAATCTATTAATTTAACAAGGGCAATTTCAGGATAAAACCTTGTCAGAGCTTTTCTTATTGCTTTGTCCAGTGCATTAACAGGTCCGTCACCGTCGGAAGCTGTATGTTCAATCTCGCCGTCTACGGAAATTTTCAGAACAGCTTCAGAGTAGGAAGTTCCTTTATCATCATAAAAAACATTAACCTTAGAATCCAGCACACTGAAGAAAGGTGTAAACTCGTTCAACTCTGATCGCAGAAGTAATTCAAACGATGCTTCAGCACCGTCAAACTGAAAGCCGTCATATTCAAGAGATTTTATATAGTTTACTAATTTCTTGCTTATTTCTTTATTGTCCGATAAGTCTATACCAAACTCTTTAGCTTTATAACGAATGTTACTTTGACCGGATAAATCGGAAACCAGTACGCGTTGTTTATTACCGACAGATTCAGGCTTTATATGTTCATACATTGAACTGTCTTTAAGCACAGCGCTTACATGTATGCCGCCTTTATGCGCAAATGCAGACTTTCCTACAAATGCAGCTCTTGTAAACGGCGAAAGGTTCATTAATTCAAATACAAAATTTGATAAAGAAGTCATGTGAATCAGACTTACATACTGCTTTGTCGGAAGATTCAGCTTTAAAATAATATTAGGAATAATACTGCATAAATTAGCGTTGCCGCATCTTTCACCAACGCCGTTTATAGTTCCCTGAACATGAACAGCGCCTGCTCTTATTGCCGCTAATGAATTAGCAACAGCCAGCTCGGAATCATTATGAGTGTGAATGCCTAAGGGAGCCGTAATATGTTTCTTTAATTCGGTAACAATTGTAAATACTTCTTCGGGAAGCGAGCCTCCGTTTGTATCACATAAAACTATAACATCAGCCCCCGCACTTTCCGCAGCTTTTAACATTTTAACGGCAAAAAGTTTATCATCTTTATACCCATCAAAGAAATGTTCGGCATCATAAATAACCCGCTTGCCGTTTTTTTTCATGAATTCTACTGATTTAAAGATTAACTTTTCGTTTTCCTCATCGGAGAAACCAAGACCCCTCTGAGAATGAAGCCGCCATGTTTTCCCAAATATGCAGATAACCTCAGTTTCTGCTTTTAATATTGAAGTAAGGTTGGGATCCGATTCAATATTATTCAATGATCTTGCCGTTGAACCGAAGGCGCAAATTTTTGAGTGATAAAGTTTTAATTCCTTTACTCTTTGAAAAAATTCTTCATCACGCGGGTTGCTTCCGGGCCAGCCGCCTTCAATAATGTCAATGCCAAACTCGTCAAGACGTCTTACTATTAATAACTTATCCTGAACAGAAAGATTTACTCCTTCGCCCTGGGTTCCGTCCCGTAACGTAGTATCAAATAACTCTATTGAATCGCTCATATTTAATTCCAAATTAATTTTTTTTGAAACATCTCTTTCTCATTTTTACATTCAAGCAAGTGCAGATTGTTATATTACAACCCCGGCAATCCCTTAACAGTCGGGAAATCCGTTAAAATTTTCTTATACAATCATTCCTGACTGCCGGGCATATTTAAAAATATCGCCTGCTTCAATTATAGGCAGAATACTTCCAAGTGACCTGAGATTATAAGTTTTACCGGTTGTAAGATTTTTAAGAATATTTGCATTCACATCAAGTTCCACCTCATCGCCGGTTTTAATCCGGTCATTCAATTTCAAAGGAGTTTCATAAGGCAGAAGAAATCCGCCGTCAACGCTGTTCCTGTAAAATATTCTAGCGTAAGATTCAGCTATAACGGCTTTCACTCCGGCAACTTGTAAAGCAAACGGTGCATGCTCTCTTGAGGAGCCGCATCCAAAGTTGGAACCGCCAATAATTATAGTGTATTCAGAAGTGAAGTCTTCTCCGGAAATAAACGTGATTCCCCCGCCGGGTAATCCGGCTTGAGAAAAGGGAACTCCGGAGAGAGCGTAATGTCCGTATTTTTTTGACTCTTCGGGATCAGATAAACTATAAACAAGATATTCAGCGGGAATTATCTGATCTGTATCTATATTGTCACCTAATACAAAGGCTTTACCTTTTACAATTTTTTCCATATAAGTTTTTACTCCAATCTCTAATAATAAACTTTTCCATTTACAAAAAATCACGCGGATCGGTTATTGAGCCGGTTAATGAAGATGCAGCAACAGTCAACGGCGATGCCAGATAAACAGATGCTTTTTTACTTCCCATCCTGCCGGGAAAATTTCTGTTTGTTGTAGAAATTATTGACTCACCGTCCGTTGCACGGCCTATAGTATCCATAGGTCCGCCTAAACATGCGGCACATGAAGATTGTGCGACTATACAACCTGCATTTTCAAAAATTTGTTTTAATGAAATACCGCCTATGGTTTCCACTTCCAATTGTCTTGCTATTGCAGTGCTTGCCGGGACAATAAAAGTAGTAACTTTAACTTTATTTCCAAAAATAATTTTTGCAGCAGCAATAAAATCACTCAGCTTTCCACCTGTACATGACCCTATATAACATTTTGTTAGCTTAGTTCCCTGCACATTCCTAACAGTATCAAGATTGTCCGGACTGTGAGGTTTTGCTACGCTCGGTTCCAACTTAGAGACATCAAAGCGGTACTGACCTCTATATTTTGCCTCCGAATCGCTTTTAAAAATTTCATAAGGCTTTCTTGTTCTTTCCTTAACATAAGCTTCGGTAACGGCATCTGCGGCAATTATACCATTCATAGCGCCTGCTTCTATAGCCATGTTGGTAATAGTCATGCGTTCATCAATGGAAAGAGAAAATACAGCGTCGCCGTCAAATTCAAGGGCACAATATGTTGCGCCGTCGGTAGTAATTTTTCCTAATACCTGAAGGATTAAATCTTTAGCCGTCAGGAATGGAGGCATTTCGCCGTCAAATGTAAATTTTATTGATTCGGGAACCTTTTCCCAAATTTTACCCGTACCCAAAATAAAAGCTCCATCGGTATTGCCAACACCTGTGGAAAACATTCCAAATGCACCGGAAGTACATGTATGGGAATCTGTTCCGAACAAAACCGTTCCGGGAATATTGTAACCTTCTTCCGCAAGTGCGATGTGGCATACGCCTTTATATCTTTCAGTTCCTACATCGTAATAATTATCTACTCCGTATTCATCGGCAAACTGTCTTAGTAATTCAACATTTCTGTTAGCCTGCGGATTTTTAGTATAGATATAATGATCCGGGAAAATTACCAATTTATCTTTATCCCATATTTTAGCATCTTTCCCGAATTCACGTTTCCAAATTTCTATTGTAGGCGGCCCGCAGACATCGTGAGTCATTAAGACATCAACATCGAGCCAGATATTTTCTCCCGGCTCAACCTTTTTTCTTCCTGAAGATTTTGATAAAATCTTTTCCGTTATTGTCATTAACATATTAATTTCCTTTATATTATTTCAGAACGTCCGATAATGAATGTTTTAATGTTTCGTCGTTTCCTTTTGATTCTAAATAAGACTGCTGTTGATTTAAAGCCTGTATATAAGCTTTAGCGCTGGCTTCAATAACATCGGTAGCAATTCTTCTGCCGGTAAACGATTTATCGTTTGTACGTATTCTCACAATAACTTCGCCCATCGCCTGCCTCCCTGAAGTGACCGAACGTACATTGTACGATTCCAGGCTGGGTTTCAAATTCAAAGCGCGTTCAATTGCATTGAAGCATGCATCAACAGCGCCGTCACCTGTTGCAGATTCCTGTATAAAATCCTCTCCTGCTTTTATTTTTACAGTTGCTGTCGGAATTGAGTTTGTACCCATGGTTACCTGGATATAATCGAGTTCGTAGCGCTCTTTCTTTATATCCAGAGTCTGATCACCCATTAGAACTCTTAAATCATCGTCGAATACTTCTTTCTTCTTATCCGCAAGTTCAAGAAATTTTTCATAAATTGATTGAAGTTCACTCTCATTTAATTTATATCCTAATTCATACAGACGTGATTTTAATCCGTGCCTGCCGGAATGTCTTCCGAGAATAATTTTTGTTTTATTAACACCTACGCTTTCGGGTGTCATTATTTCATAAGTTTGCCTGTTTTTAAGCATGCCGTCCTGATGTATACCGGACTCATGAGCAAAAGCATTCTCGCCGACAATTGCTTTGTTTGGCTGGACAATCATACCCGTAAATGAAGAAACCATTTTGCTTGTGTTATATATTTCTTCAGAATTTATGTCTGTGTAGTATTCACAAATATCTTTGCGAACCTTAAGAGCCATAACTATTTCTTCAAGAGAAGCGTTGCCTGCCCTTTCACCAATTCCGTTGATAGTACACTCAACTTGCCTTGCACCGTTCTCAACTCCGCTAAGTGAATTGGCAACCGCAAGCCCCAGATCATCATGGCAATGCACGCTTATTATTGCTTTATCAATATTCTTAACCCGTTGTCTCAATTCGGCAATTCTTGCACCGAATTCTTTAGGGAAAGTATACCCGGTTGTATCGGGAATATTAACTGTTGTTGCGCCTGCCGCAATTGTGGCTTCTATTACTTCGGCAAGATATCCTATATCCGTTCTGCCTGCATCTTCTGCAGAGAACTCTACGTCTTTTGTAAAAGTTTTGGCGTAAGCAACAGAATCGCATGCCATCTTCAAAATGGTCCTGCGTTTCTCTTTCAAATTTTTCCCATAACGATCATCGCCGAATTTACCAAGTATGTGTATATCGGAAGTGCAGAGGAAGGCATGTATTCTGAAGCGCTTTGCTTCCCTAAGCGCTTCATACGCAGACTTAATGTCAATTTCCTTCGTACGTGCAAGTCCCGCAATAACTATATCTATCTCGCCGGCAATTCTCTGCACTGCTTCAAACTGAGCAGGTGAAGAGACAGGAAATCCGGCTTCGATAACATCAACGCGGAGTTTTTCCATCTGTCTGGCAATTTCAACTTTTTCAAACACATTTAAGGAAGCTCCGGGCGATTGTTCGCCGTCTCTTAAAGTAGTATCAAATATTGTTACTTTATTATTCATTTTAATTACCTTTCTTTTTATTCATAAGCCTGCCTGCCGGTAGGCAGGCTTAGGCTTAAAGAATGAAAAATTCATTCTAAAGTTTTGCTTTTATAAAGTAAATACTCCTAATGCATGTTCATCATATATTTGGTTAAAATTTTCAATTACCGCATCTTTAACCTGGGCAGTAGAAGCCAAAATAGAATTTGGTGAATATATATCGGCAGTTCTATAACCCATATTTAATGTCTTGTCAATTGCAGCTTCAATCAATTTAGCAGCTTTGGACATTTGAAAAGAATATGCAAACATCATTGCTGCCGAAGAAATAGCAGCAAGCGGATTGGCTTTTCCCTGACCTGCAATATCCGGTGCACTTCCGTGAACCGGTTCATACAAAGCATATTTGGCTCCAAGGCTTGCGGATGGGAGCATTCCAAGGCTGCCTGTAATCATAGCAGCTATATCGCTCAATATATCTCCAAAAAGATTTTGAGTAAGTATAACATCAAACTGCTTAGGGTCGCGTACTATCTGCATAGCCGCATTATCAACATACATATCGCTAAGCGTTATATCTTGATAATCCTTATGAACTTCATGCACAACTTTACGCCAGAACTGTGAGCAGTCAAGCACGTTAGCTTTATCAACCGAAGTTACACGTTTGCTTCTCTTACGGGCAGCTTCGAAAGCGCTTTTTGCAATCCGTTCCACTTCAAACCTATGATAGATCATCGTATTCCATCCTTTTTCATCGTCAAAGCCTCGCGGCTCTCCGAAGTAAACATCGCCGGTAAGCTCGCGGAATATTATAAGGTCTGTGCCTTTTAATATTTCCGGCTTAAGCGAAGAAGATGAAAGAAGCGATGAATATACTTTAGCCGGTCTGATGTTTGTAAAAAGACCGAGCGCTTTACGCAGCTTAAGCAAAGCGGCTTCCGGTTTCAGGTTCTGCGGAAGTGTATCCCATTGATACCCGCCGACTGCGCCGAGGAGTATGGCATCAGAATCATAGCATGCTCTTAATACTTCTTCGGTAAGGGGCACGCCATTTTTTTCGTACGAGCATCCGCCTATAAGCTGTTCGTTAAAAGCAAGAGTTATATTAAATTTTTCCGCAGCTACTTTCATAACATCGACTGCTGCGCTCACTACTTCCGGGCCAATCCCGTCTCCCGGCAGTAATGTTATCTTCAGATTCATACACCGACCTCTTCTTTGGCATTCTTTTTAAACAGCCAGCTCATCATGCCGCGCAGGTTTGCGCCGACTTTCTCAATCAGATGTTCACTGTTTTCCTTACGAAGCTTATTCATAAGCGGTTGACCGTTCTTATATTCTGTCAGCCATTCATTTGCAAACTGACCATTCTGGATTTCTTCCAAAATCTTTTTCATCTCTTTACGGGTTTCATCTGTTATCAAACGGGTACCGCGGGTCATTCCGCCGTATAATGCCGTATCGCTTACAGAGTAATACATTCTTGAAATCCCTCCTTCATAATAAAGATCCACAATCAGCTTCATCTCGTGCATGCACTCGAAGTAAGCTAATTCAGGAGGATAACCTGCATTAACTAAAGTTTCAAAACCGGCTTTTATTAATTCTGCCGAACCACCGCAAAGAATTGCCTGCTCGCCGAATAAATCTGTTTCTGTTTCATTCTTGAAATTTGTCTCAATTACACCTGCTTTTGTACCGCCGATTCCTTTTGCCCACGCAAGCGCCAGCTCTTTAGTTTTTCCGTCCGCATCCTGATGTATTGCAATTAAGCATGGAACTCCTGCACCTTCCAGGTATGTTCTTCTTACAAGATGTCCCGGACTTTTAGGAGCAATCATCATTACGTTAACATTTGTTGGAGGAACTATTTGTTTATAATGAATATTAAAGCCGTGTGCAAAAGCAAGTGTGTCGCCGGCTTTTAAATGTGAAACAATATCTTTATCATAAACTGCTTTTTGGTCTTGATCCGGTAGAAGTATCATAATAACATCTGCCCATTCGGAAGCTTCCGGAACAGTTTTAACAGTTAATCCTGCTGCTTCAGCCAATGCCCATCTTTTGCTCTCACGGCGGAGTCCAACACAAACATTACACCCGCTCTCTTTTAAATTAAGCGCATGTGCATGTCCCTGACTGCCGAATCCTAATACGGCAATATTTTTCCCTAGTAAATAATCCAGGGATGCATCACTATCATAATAGACTTTCATTTCTTTTTTCCTTTATTATTGAGTTACTAAATTTTTCTCGGAGTTTAACTGTTCACCTCTTTTTAGTGCAACTGTACCCGAACGAGCCATTTCTTTAATCCCAAAAGGCTCAAATACGTTTATAACAGCATCTATTTTATCAGGCGGCCCCGTAATCTCCAGCATGATGGTTTTGTTATTAATGTCAACAACATTTCCCCTAAAAATATCACAAATACTTATTAACTCTGCACGCGTTCCTTTCTGATAGAAGACGGTGATAAGCGCTAATTCTCTTTCGACCCTTGTCTGCCCTGTTAAATCGATAACTTTAATTGTATCAATTAATCTATTTAACTGCTTAACAACCTGTTCCATTATTTTGTCATCGCCTTCGGTTACAATAGTCATACGTGAAACTTCCGGTGTTTCTGTCTCTCCAATGGATATGCTATGAATGTTAAAACCTTTACCACTAAACATAGTAGCTACACGGTTGAAAGCGCCGAATTGATTCTCTACCAGAACCGTTATTGTGTGTTTCATATTATATCATCTCCTTTGGATCTAATCGTTTCGTAATTATTTCATTTATTGTGGCGCCGGAAGGAATTATGGGGAATACCATATCTTCTTTAACAACTTTAAATTCTACTAACACAGGACCGTCCTTTATTGCAAATACTTCATCAAGAATATCATCCACTTGTTCAGGGGAACTTGTGGAAAATGCTTTCAAACCGAAAGCTTCGGCGAGTTTTACAAAATTAGGATTGCTCTCGGAAAGATCGGTAAAGCTGTATTTTTCCTGGTGGAATAATTCCTGCCATTGTCTTACCATTCCAAGAAAGCTGTTATTAATGATGAAGAATTTAATCGGAAGTTTATTATAAGCAGCTGTAGTAAGTTCCTGCATGTTCATCTGGAAACCGCCGTCGCCGCTGATTGAAATAATAGGTCTGTCCTTTATACCAAAAGCAGCGCCGATTGATGCCGGTACGGAAAATCCCATTGTTCCCAAACCTCCGCTTGTTATATGAGAGCGGGGGTTATTGAATTTATAATGCTGGGCAGTCCACATTTGATGCTGACCTACATCCGTAACAATAACTGCTTCACCTTTAGTCTTTTCGGAAATTCTTTCTATAATATATTCCGTTCTCAGCTTGCCGTCGTTCTTTTCATAATAAAGAGGGCACTGCTCTTTCCATTTATTAATCTGCTCCCACCAGGCATCTAAGTTGGAAGGTTCGTTCAATTCTGCCGCAAGCTCTGCAAGAACATGCTTTACATCTCCCACTATAGGAAGATCAACTACAACATTTTTATCAATACAGGTTGGATCAATATCGACATGAATTTTATAAGCGTTTGGCGCAAATGAATCAACTTTGCCTGTTACGCGGTCATCAAAGCGGGCGCCAAGTGAAACGAGAACATCGCAGTTATTTACCGCCTGATTGGCATAATAAGTTCCATGCATTCCCAGCATACCGAGTGATTGAGGATCGATGCCGGGGAAAGCGCCTAAGCCCTGAAGCGTCATTGTTACAGGAAAATTATTCTCTTTTGCCAGAAGTCTTAATTCACGTTCGCCATTAGACATTATTACTCCACCGCCGACATATAAAAGCGGCTTTTTTGCATTCTTGATTATTTCGGCTGCTTTTTTTATCTGGTTCTGATGACCAAGAAAGTTCGGCTTGTAACCGCGTAGTTCAACTTTTTCAGGATAATCAAATTCGCAAACAGAATTTACAACATCTTTAGGAAGATCAACAAGAACAGGGCCCGGTCTGCCGGTCGATGCAATATAGAAAGCCTTCCTTATTGTGGTAGCAAGTTCCTTTACATCTCTTACAAGAAAACTATGCTTTGTTATAGGTCTCGTAATACCTACGATATCCGCTTCCTGAAATGCATCGTTTCCAATTAATTGAGTAGCAACCTGTCCCGTAAAAACAACAATCGGCACGGAATCCATATAAGCATCGGCAATTCCTGTTACTGTATTTGTTGCGCCGGGTCCGGAAGTAACCAAAACAACACCAACTTTACCTGTAGCTTTTGCATAACCTTCCGCCATGTGTGTAGCGCCCTGCTCATGCCTGACAAGAATGTGCTTTAGAAAATCCACATCATATAGTCTTTCATACAATTTTAGTACGGAGCCGCCGGGGTAACCGAATACATATTCAACTTTTTCACGTTTTAAACATTCAAAAAATATATCTGCACCCGTCCAGGACGTCTGGGAAGTTCTCATGAATAACCCTTTCTATTATTATCAAAGATTTATAAAATTGCCCCGGCTTTTGCCATAGCCATCACTTTGTGATAAGCCGGGAAAAAATAAACGCTCAAATTTAAATGGCTTTAGCCGCATCTTAGCCGTTATAATACTCTCGGCAGGCATGCCTGCACGACAAGCTGTTTGCCGGCAGACGGGTAAGCCTGCCGGCAAAGTCTGGCTATAATCGGGCTTTGTTAAGCCTTGTATCTAACCTTAAGATAAAAACCATCAGGAAATTATTATCTTAGGCTTAGGTACAGCTTAGAATCAGCCTTCGGATACATAGTACTAATACTATATTAAAAAAATTAAGAGCGCTTATGCAGAAGTACCGGGTGAGATGTTGTTTTGTTACAACACTTTTGGTGAGAGTAGAACAGTTTATGCGGCTTCTTATGGAAGTCATACAACAGTCGCTAAATTTGCTTTCAGATCTCACAACAGCCTCTGACAGATTAAATTAATCTTCAGACATAATCTATGGACTCGGTCAATCCCGAATCTTATTTTTTATTTTGTTTTGCTTTTTGTTTGATTTGGGATTGACCATTAAATATTAGCCTAGAATACCTAGCACGCTAATAATAATAATAATCCCTAGAATGACATCTAAAGAAAGGTTGATTGAATTTTTTACTACAACACTACGGCTGCTGCGCATTTTGGCAGCATTTGAATTTGGGGTAGTATTTCTTTTCGTGTTGTACATTGTTTTTTTAATTTCAGGTTACAAGATAACCTCTGAAATTTATTTTGTCAAGTTATTTAATAAAAACTGTTAAAAATATTTAACAAATTAATGATTTTTTAACACAAAAAACGTAAAAAATATTACTCAAAGGGAATAATTAACCATTTTATAATCAATTACGAAGAATGTGCCGTTACATACAATTATCGGATAATTTAGGCAGCAGTTTAGCACTTTAGAATCAAGTTCAAGTCAAGTACTTCCGAAAGAATGACCATGCCAAAAAGAAAAAGTGAAAACACAAAGAATAATTATTCGTCCGAATTCATGATTCCGGACGAATTGTTGATAAATTATCATTTATTTAATCATTGTATTATTTAATAATTTTATTGATATTTAATTATTAAGATTAAGAAGAAATTCTTAAATACGCTTTTCTATTGCTCTATTCAATTTACAGGTAAAGTTCTAAAATATTAAGTGAATTTTGCCGGCAGATTAGAATCAAATTTAATGGAGGATAATATGAAGCGATTAATTTTCTTTCTATGCTTAATTTTTCTATCCGGCTGCTCTCTTTTTCAGCAAACCACGGAAAATAATTTTGCCCCCCAACTGATTATGCAGTACCCCCTCCCTATCGTAACACGCGCAATCTATAGGCCAAATTTAAAAATAGAAATGGATTTGCTTATACTGAAAGACGGATCGGTTGGGCAGGTAAAATT
>PLNZ01000177.1 GCA_003142915.1 Ignavibacteriales bacterium
ATTACCATCTTTTAATGGTATATAAGACTTATCTTCTATAAAGAAATAATCTGCAACATGTCTGCATGTTACGATATAAACTTTACCTTCATATTTAATAATATTTCCAGTAGAGTTACCAATTTCGCAAATCCTTGCCCTTACTCTTTCTGTAAGTGCTTGATGTACCTTATTATCTAATAATTTTTCATTCATTTTGATTTTTCTACCTAACGGTGTTGCCGCTAAGCCGTAACCAAAAACAACAATCCTACTTAGAAATCAACAGCCGAAGATTTAGCAAACCGCGTCCAATTTTCATCGATTGTACGGTTTGCAACTTTATTAATTAGAACAACCTCCTTGAACAAGTTAGCCGAAACGGAATGATCCACTCTAAAATTTGCAAAATGCTGTTGGCTTGAGTTTCTTGTTATGTTGCGTTGTATTCTTTTTTTAGCTCATCATATAATTTATTAATCTCTGACATATCCTCATTATTTATTTTTTTAACCAAATCATAAGAAATATCTTTACCATCATTAAATTCTATACCTTGAATTATTGCATCACGCACTATTTGTTTTTTTATACTGAGTTTGTTTTTAAATTCTTCATAATCTCTAATATTGTCTTTTAGGTCGTGCATTAAAGCATCAATAATAAATGAACCAATTTGAATAGCTACAGTGCAGGAACTTGGAATTCCTTTAGGATTATCTTGAAAACTCATAGAAATTTTATTTTTAAATTCTACATGACGAAGTTTAGATACTAACGTAGCGTGATTTCCGTGAACACCAAACTCTGAAGCATAATTATGAAATACTAACAAAGGTTTGAGATGTTCATATTTTGGAGAGAAATATTTTTGAGGAACTGAGAATTTAGAACTGAATTTTGATAGTTTAGTTTTATCTACAGTCTTTTCATTCCAGAGAGTGGCCATATTTTCTTTCCCCCTAATTTTGCTTATATAACACGAATATTCAATGGCACGTCTCCCAACCATTAAACCAATATCATTATAACCCTGTGCGGTTTGTATGAAATAATTTAACCAACAATAGTGAATTCCAAATAGCATCTTAGCAGTAGAATACTGCCATAATATTTCGTTATCGTGTTGAAACCTATCTCCAAATATTTGGTCAAATACATCGTTAATATATTCTGAAGCAATAGTTATTTTGGGAAATTCTTTAGTTAGAATTTCAAAATTCTCATTATTGGAGTTAATATGTTCTTCAAAACTTATTGATTTATTTATTACCATAGTAACAATTACTGTTTAATTTATTAGAATGTTTCTTAGAACAATCTACCTTAAAGAGCAACTAAGTTTGGCAAACATAAATTTATAATTACACAAATGCCGCACTTAAAACGCTGCCAATGTTGAGCGGCTTGTTATACAATTGTTTTATAATTTAATTTTTCTGGATCAATTAACCGTTGACCAACAGATTCAATAACTTCATCAACATCACCAATTCTTGAACCAGTCAATGGATTCAAATCACGCCAAGCAAGCATAGTTGAAAAACCTTTTGTTCCCAAAAAACGATATGCATCTTCCAAGAGATAACTAACAAACTTTTCAAATGGTTGGGTGAATTTTGTATCTTGTTTATAAAAATATGGCAACCTTCTTAAATCAGGGCCAAATGTTTTTTGCGCGAATATGTCTTCCGGTGGCCCCCAACCACGATAAAAACTAATATTTTCATCTTCAATGGCTGCAATACATTTAGGAAATAACCGATCTAATTTATCTTTTTCATCTTGTTGAGGATGAAAGGGATCAATTCTTTGTAACGACGGAATTAGTTCTTTATTATAATATTCACTCTTGCTAAATAGATTAGTATAGAATTCGGATATTTCGGATAATGATAAATTTGCATCTGAAGATCCTTGATAAGATATTAGATATTTTCCAATCGGTGGAAGAATTGGTCGCTTATTTTCATCGATCCATTTTTCTCTAAACTCTATATCAAGTTTTGTAATACTTAGTAAATTTTCTAAACCTTTGATTAAATCTTCTTTTTTCAAAATTGTTTTGACTTCAATGGCTGCAATTACAGAATCAGGAGGAACAATAACAAATTCTTTAGTTCTGTATATAGGCGAATATTTAGAAGCATCCCAAATAAGGATGTCGATTTGTTTGCTATTATCAATTTCATCAAATCCGTATATGAACCCAGTGTCGATTGAAACAGAAGTTGGCATTATTTTACTGAGAAAATCACGAATCAATCCTTCTCTAAATATTCCACTGTGATAATTATAGTTTGATCCTAACAAATTACGAATGTGGTCACGTGTATTTTTGAATACCTCGATATAACTTTTTCCAATTTTCCGAAAATTCTTAAGTAACTGAGAATCTTCTTCACCGTAATTATAATTTTCCATAATTCTCGCTTGTATAACTATACCTTGAGCCGAAATGCCATTTTTGATCTGGCTTTTATTTAAGAAATTAATTCTTGTCTATCAATCTATTAATTCCTTTCACTTGCTCCAAACATCTGTTCAAATATGGCCTCATTACTTTTTTGTTTTTTAAGCTTAATAATATTTACGATTTTTTTTCTTCACTATCAACTAAAGCATAATAGATTCGATAATATTAATAATAGAATCCTGGATTAAAAACGGTTTTATCCTTTCTAACAATTTCTTACTAGGTTTATGTTTATTTCTCCCCCAATCTCTAATTGTTATTTGATCAACACCTAAAAGCTTGGCTAATTTACGTTGACTTAAACCGTGCTCTTTTCGATAAACTTTTATTTTATCCCTTATCGTTTCTTTTGATAACTCAAATGGTACATATCCTAAAAATTCAATAATTTTTGGGAAGCAAAGAGACCTTAGGCTTTGATCGGTTATTTTCCCAGTTGGAGATCGTGGTTTCTTCGACGCCGATGATTTTTGAAAGAAGTTCAGATCAAGCCGTTTCTTTTTGATATGGTCTCCAATTGTTATTAAGGATACCGGATATGATGAATCTAATGCTTTTTTGGGCTTGATTGCTTTCTTAAGTCAGCTATTGA
>PLNZ01000408.1 GCA_003142915.1 Ignavibacteriales bacterium
TTTAGTTCTATTAATTCAGAATTCAGAATTCAAAATTCAAAATTCATAATTCAACATTCATACCGTCTCCGGTCTGCCGTCTCCGTTCTCCAATCATAATTCTTCAATCGTCAATCTACAATCGTAAAGGTTTGGCTTCAACCTCGGAGTTAATTATTTGTTCATGAATTTTATGCAAGTCGGTGATGGTATAATCGCATGGATTGGGGTTACTATTGTTCTGGCTTATAAGGCTTTTAAGAAATAGCCTTAGACTTTTTCTTGACAATAATCTGTTAAATTTGTTACATTTAATAACACTTATTCCCAATTTTTCCGCGAGGGGGAAGAATTCTCAATAAGCTTTCAGATGTAATGTAGTTGTTAGAAACAACTCTTTTTCGAGGCAAAAGCATGAAAGTTTCTTATTATTATTCCTTTGAATTATTTAGTAGATTCATTAATATTCGATATAAGCAGCGTGACTTCCTATAATGATTTGAGTTTGTATACATACCTAAGTACGGAAGTTGCTTAAACATGGCGGAAATAGAATTAAATGTTTTAATGGGTCAATGTCTAAATCGCCATATTGATAGTTTAGATACAATTAGACGTGAAGTGATTGCTTGGCAAAAAAAATGAAATAATAAGAAATCAAAAATAAATTGGCAGTTCACAACAAAGGATGCGAGAATCAAATTAAAAAAATTATATCCGTCAATTCAGGATTTACAGGATACTAAATTATTTTGACCTTTTTAGAGCGAACTCATAACTATTAAATATTAATATTATAAAAATTATCTGCATGAAAAAAAAATATATTCTTTTGTTGTGTTGTATTTTTGTGTCCAGCCAATTTACCATCGGCAAAAACCGGGTAAAAAAAATCCGTCATTTGGTTCAGTTTGTTGATACGCGTATTGGTGTAATCGATAACAGGGGCAGCAATTGCGTAATTGGCCCTCAAGTCCCGTTTGGCACAATCAATCCTTCGCCCGAGACTCCTGATGGCGGCCAGGCAGGCTATGCTCCCGGAAAACCCGTTCGCGGTTTCGCTCAGATTCACGTTAGCGGAACAGGATGGGGGAAATATGGCCATTTTCTCGTGAGCCCTCAGGTTGGACTCCGTACCAGCGAAGAAGACCATGACTCCCCGGTTTCAAATGAAGTGGCAAAGGCTTCATTCTATAGAGCTCATTTGAACAGGTACGGAATTACAACTGAAATTACTCCTGCCCGCCATTCTGCCATATACCGGTTTACTTTTCCCAAATCAGATAGTGCATATATATTATTAGATGCTACACATAGTATTGCCGGTAATATCGTAAAAAATATGACTCGAACTGTCTATTCTAATAAGGTGACTATTGATACCGTCTCAAAAGATAAGGTATGCGGAATGATAAAATTCGAAGGTGGATTCGGAGAGGGAGTTTATTCTTTGTATTTCTATGCTCTTTTTTCACAGAGTGCAAGTTCATTAGGTGTGTGGAAAAATGGAAATCTATTTTTTGATTCAACTTCGGCAGCCCTTACTGATGGGAATGATAGAATTGGGGCATTTCTGAAGTTCGATAGCCGCGATGGTAATATCGTTCAAATGAAAATAGCGGTTTCATTCAAGAGCATTGAAAAAGCTGAAAGCTACTTGTCTGCAGAAATCCCCGACTGGCAGTTTAACAAGGTAAGAAAAACGGGTGATGCCTTATGGGATACTGCGCTTAGCAGTATCCTGCTCGAAGGCGCAAACGAAAAACAAAATAAAATATTTTATACTGCAATGTATCATAGTATGCTCATGCCCAGAAACAAGACGGGCGATTTTGAAGGATGGCAGGACAATGAATCCATTTGGGATGATCTGTATGCTGTCTGGGATTCATGGCGTACACTCTACCCCTTAATGACACTCATTAAACCGGACATGATTAGCGATAATGTCGCATCTTTCATTAACAGGTTTAAACACAATAAATATGTGAAAGATGCTTTTGTCGCCGGAAAAGATATGTTTGCCGAACAGGGAGGTAATAACGTTGATAACGTGATTGCAGATGCTCTTTTGAAAGATGTCCCTGGTATTAATGTTAATGAAGCTTATAAGATTTTGAAATACGATGCCGATAACGAAAGGAATGGTTGGCAGGGATTTACTGACAAGCAGCCTTACGATTCTCTAAACGGGGCTTACAAAAGATTGGGTTGGATACCCGCATCCATTATGTCATGTTCAAGGACGCTTGAATATGCCTATAATGATTTTTGCACCGCATCCGTTGCTAAAAAACTGGGCTTGAATGAAGACTATGAAAAGTATTTGAAACGGTCGGAATTATGGGTAAATCTTTGGAATCCTTCATTGGAAAGCAAAGGTTTCAAAGGTTTTATTTGTCCTAAAGATGAAAATGGTAACTGGGTTTCCATTGATCCTGCTTATCTGTGGGGTTCCTGGGTAAATTATTTTTATGAGGCAAATTCATGGACGTACTCATATTTCGTTCCTCATCAGACAAAAGAATTGATCAGGTTAAATGGCGGCAATGAGCAATTTGCTAAGAAACTCGATTTTGCATTTCGGAATAATTTGATCGGGCTTGATAATGAACCTTCATTCATGGCAGTTCGCATGTTTGACATCGCAGATCGCCTTGACCT
>PLNZ01000097.1 GCA_003142915.1 Ignavibacteriales bacterium
TAACAAGTTGCGCTTCCAAAAGCTTTAAAAAAATGACTCTGTTAATCCAGGTTATATTTAATTCGATCGCGATATTAAAAATACGATCATCCTTATTTTCGCCATATTTTCCCGGGTTCTCGATTGAATTTAATACCTCATCATTTTCTAATATTCTTATTGTATTCTCAATCAGTGCACCGTTTTCTCTTTTATCCGGTTGCTTCCTGCCAATAACTTTTTTATTCCCTTCCTTTGTTTCTTCAAGCCCGATTATATGAAGCAGCTCCTGATAGAATTGCTTATTCAGTGAATTGCTGTCATTAAGAAATGATTCTTTTAACAGATGTGTTGTTGATAATATCTTAAATAAAGGAATAAGTTTTTTCTCATCTTCATTTTGTGTGCTTTTTAATATTTTGCGATAGTCCCTTAAATCTATATGTACAAAATGAATATCTTTATCAACTTCATTAATATATTTTCCGGCAATTTCTTTATAAAAATGTTCCGTCAGGCTACTAACTTTTTTATCATCATTCCATTTATTATAATCGTTAACAAGTCTGGTATTTTTAAAGAATAATTTTTCAAAGTCGTTGGCATTAAAAATAAACCATTCATAAGCATTGGTTATTATTATATGTTTTATCTCATCATTGTTTTCTTCAATTCTTTCGCGCAAATAATAAAGAATAACTTCCTGCATGGCTTTTGCATTAAGATTATCCTTTTTAATCATATCATATTTATTAGCAGGACTTTTCACCTCAATTATAATCCCCATTTTATCTTTGGCAGTTTTTCCTAAATAAACAGCAAGATCGGTTCTATCCTTTGTATTAACGTAATAATCTTTATAAAAAGAATTCTTGAGAAAGTCACTTATAAGATTTTTGTTATGCTCTTCGCTCTCTTTTTCATTTATACTATCGATGAGCTTAATTAATTGTGTTTTGAAATTATTGAAATCGCTTCTATTAGGTTTAATCTTATAGTAAGCCTTATTGATTGCTTTGAATGGTGAAATAGAAATTAGTTTCATAGTCCCCGAACAATTTATTAGTAAATTTATGCCTTAAAATAACAAATATTTCAAGCAAAATAAATTTATTAAAACATTATTGTTGATATCTTCAAAAGCAGCAATAGAAATTTTCAATGGGATTCTTATTGTCTTCCGGTATCTTTTATTTATTGAACTTTTTAATTAGGTCGAATTCGACCGGATTAAAATTACAAGGAATTATTTCAGATTTGTATGCCTAAGTTCTATTTCACTAATCAATGCTCTTGCGGGAAGTTTAATTACTGCTTAAACAGTTTCTGCAACATCTTTAGGTTTTAAAATTTTTTCTTTACGCGGAGCATGTGCACTGCCGGAGAATGACGTATCCACAAAGCCGGGACATATTGCGGCAACCCTTATGTTGTATTACCTTAATACCAACATTACGATAAATCTCCCGTAATAGGTCTTACAACTATCTCTTCCGTTACTATATTTCCCTTTTGAAGATAAAGCCGGACAAGAAGCTGCCCAATATCTTCAGCCTTCATCATCCTGCCTGCATTTTCTTTGCGCACCGCATCCGGCCATATAGATGTTTCAATAGCGCCGGGTACAATATTGATTATTCTTATATTATACTCCCTGACTTCTTCCCTTAATGAGTTGGTATAAGCAAGCAGTCCCGATTTTGAAGCCGCATAAGCGCTGCTATGAGTAAATATTTTTTTCGCCGCTATGGAAATGATGTTTATTATCGTTCCGCCTCTACGCTCTATCATATGCGGAAGCACATATTTAATTGTATAAATTGCGCCGAGTAAATTAGTATTTATTACATCATTGATTTCCTGAATTGAATTAGCTTCAGCTTTTTTAAAAGAGGTAATCCCGGCGTTATTAATTAAGCAGTCAATTTGATGTCCGGCAATAATCTTTTTTACCGTCCGTTCAACATTGGAAGGTGATGCGACATTACAAGGGAAAATTTCAACACGTGATTTTTCCTTACTAAGGTATGTTTGAAGCCTTTCTAATTCCGCCGCTCTTCTTGAAGATACAAACACCTCCGCGCCTGTCTTTGCAAACTCTATTGCAGCAGCCCTGCCTATACCGGAGCTTGCGCCCGTAATCCAGATACCGGAATTTGTTTGTTTCGTCATAATTTCTTCAGTGAAATTAAGTTCAGAAATTCGGTTCTTGTTCTTGCATCCTCTTTAAATAGCCCATGCACCGCGCTTGTAGTAGCTGAAGAATTTTGTTTCTCAACGCCGCGCATCATCATACACATATGGGCAGCCTCGGAAACAACCGCTACGCCTTTAGGCTGAATGTATTTATTAATTGTATCCGCTATTTGCTGCGTCATCCTTTCCTGCACTTGAAGTCTCCTTGCAAATATTTCTACAATACGCGGTATCTTGCTTAACCCGATGATTTTTCCGTCCGGTATATAAGCTACATGCACTTTACCAAAGAACGGAAGCATGTGATGTTCACATAAGCTGTAAAAATCGATATCCTTTACTAAAACCATCTCATCATATTTCTCCTTAAAGATTGCACCGTTCAAAACCTGTTCAATCTTTTTATTATACCCTGATGTTAAGAACTCATAAGCCTTTGCTACTCTTTTAGGCGTATTAACCAGTCCTTCCCGTTCGGAATCTTCGCCTAATTCATTTATAATATTAGTAATAAGAGCTTCTATATTTTCCCGGTTCAATTCTATTCTCCTCGATATTCAAAGTAATTATTTTCAGTTTCGTAAATCTTAACTGAATAAAGCTTTCCATCCGGGATTTTATCAACTAACTGATTCCAGACAGCCGCTGCAATATTCTCGGCAGTTGGTATTATACCTGACATAAAATCCGTCTCCGTATTTAAATTTTTATGGTCAACTTTATCAATTATATTCTTTATTATAATTTCTTTCAGCAGTTTAAGATCAATCAAATAACCTGTTTCAGGATTTATTTCACCTGCGACAATAACCTCAAGAATATAATTATGCCCGTGCCAATTTGGATTACTGCACTTGCCAAAAATCCTTTCATTTTCTTCATCGGAAAATTTCGGATTATAAAGACGGTGCGCAGCGCTGAATATTTCCCGCCTGGTTACAAAAAACATATTGATAAGCCTTGTTTAAATCGCTTCGATTACTTCTTGATTATGCCCCTCAACTTTAACCTTATGAAATATTTTCTTTGTTTTACCATCGGCGCCGATTATGAAAGTGGTCCGTTCTACCCCCATATATTTTCTTCCGTACATGCTTTTTTCTTTCCATACTCCGTAAGCTTCAAGAACTTTTTTATCTTCATCGCTCAGCAAAATAAAAGGAAGATCGAATTTTGCTGCAAATTTTTTATGCGATTCGGAAGAATCAGGACTAATTCCGATAATTACAGCATTTAATTTACCAAATTTCGGGAATTCATCCCTAAAATTACATGCCTCTGCCGTACATCCGGAAGTATTGTCTTTGGGATAAAAATATAATACAACATTTTTCCCTTTAAAATCATCAAGCGATACTGTCTTACCGTTTTGATCTTTTAGCTTAAAATTCGGGGCTTTTTTACCTTCTTCGGGCATTGTTTTTCTCCTGTTTAATATAATTGAAATTAATATTGAGAAATTGAATTATCTATCTCCAAAGACCAGGCGTTTATACCTCCCTCTAAATTATAGATATTCTTAAATCCGTTTTGAATCATAAACTGACAAACTTTATAGCTTCTTGAACCATGATGGCAGAATACAACTATTTTTTCGTTCACATCTAATTTTTTATAATACTCACTAAAAGTTCTTACCGGGGCTAACTCAGACCCATTTATCCGGGCAATATTATGTTCCCATTGCTCCCGCACATCTATCAGCTTTATATCCTCTTCTTTTAGCAGCATTTCTTTTAGTTCCGGGGGCGAAATATTCTTCACAGGCATATGAAATTACTCCAAACTTTTAAGCACATCTTCTATTGATTGATAATCAGGCTGGTTAGTGGGTAACTCGCAAATTTCAGCATATTTAATAATACCGTTTTTATCAACCACAAAAGCCGATCTCTTGCTTACGCCTTTATAATCAAATTTACCCGGCGCAAAAATATCATAAAGCGAATCATACAAAGGTGAAACTTCTTTATTGAAATCACTAAGCAGCGGGAAATTAAAATTATTTTTCTCCGCCCACATCTTTAATGCAAACGGGCTGTCAACACTGATTCCCAGAACCTGTGCATTTATATTCTCAAATTTATTAATATTATCTCTAATCAGGCTCATTTCCGTTGTACATACGGAAGTATTTGCAAACGGGAAGAAAAGGACAACTACGTTTTTCCCTTTAAATTCCTCAAGTGAAACTGCGTTTCCATCCTGATTTTTCAAATTAAAACCAGGGGCTTTATCTCCGGTATTTAATGCCATACAATCATCTCCTATTTTATAATTTAAGTATATAACTTTTACAAAGTGACTAATGCATATTTAATATTTTTGAACCATAAAACATAACTAACATACTTAAATGTAAAAGTATATTCAAGCAAAGCGGTGCAGCCTTTAACTTAAAACACAAAAGGTTACCGGAGATTAGAGAACTCACAAGTTAGAATTGTACAATAAAGTTTGATTGTAATCCATGTTAAGGGACGATTAGGCAAATCGCATTACAATAAAAAGATTTTGCGTAAGGCGACTTATTTGTTCATGTTAATCACAGGAATCATACCTGTCAGCCTCTGCAGGGTATTGCATAACGAAAAATTTTTAAAATTGCCAGACTCTGGCTGAGTTCAGACGATTTACTCCGGTGCATCGCCTTCTCTAATATCTATCCTTCTGATTTTACCGCTGATTGTCTTGGGAAGCTCGGAAACAAATTCCACAATGCGCGGGTACTTATATGGGGCTGTAACTTTCTTAACATGCTCCTGCAGTTCTTTTGCAAGCGCCTCGCCTGGATGGTAATTGTCTGTTAGAACTACCGTAGCTTTTACAATCTGTCCCCGTTCCTCATCGGGCACTGCCGTTATGGCACATTCAAGTACTGCGGGATGCTCCATAAGAGCACTTTCAATTTCAAAAGGACCAATACGGTAACCGGAACTCTTTATAATATCGTCTGCCCTGCCGACAAACCAGAAATAACCGTCCTCATCGCGCCAGGCTGTATCACCCGTGTAATAAATATCATTCTGCCAGACTTTCTTAGTAAGCTCATCATCACGGTAATAACCGCTGAACATACCAAACGGCTTCCTTTTATCAGTGCGGACAACAATCTGCCCTATCTCACCGACTTCACACACTTTGCCGTCGGGATCTAATATATCTATATCATACCACGGCGAAGGCTTACCCATAGAACCCGGCTTTGGTTTCATAAAAGGATAAGTTGCCACAGCAACAGTCAGCTCTGTCTGCCCATACCCTTCCATAAGCTTCATTCCCGTTTCTTCATAAAACTGTTTGTATACTTCGGGATTTAGCGGCTCGCCTGCAACAACACAGTATTTTAAATTACTCAGGTCAAACTTCTTTAAGTCTTCTTTAATTAAAAACCTGTAGATTGTAGGCGGAGCGCAAAAACTAGTTACTTTATACTTCTCAATAACCTGCATAAGAAGCTTGGGCTTGAACTTGTCAAAATCGTAAGTCATAATTGCGCAGCCGGAAAGCCACTGCCCGTATATTTTACCCCACGCAGCTTTAGCCCAGCCTGTTTCAGCAACCGTTAGATGTAGACCGTTGTCCTCTACATTCTGCCAGTACTTAGCCGTCAGGATATGTCCGAGAGGGTAAGTAAAATCATGATTCACCATTTTAGGCATACCGGTTGTACCGGATGTAAAATAGATAAGCATAATATCATTTATACCGGCGGCGGCGTCATTTTCAGGCTTTACAAAAATATCGGAAGCTTTTTCAATCTCTTCGGTAAGATTTATCCATCCTTCTCGTGATTGACATACCAATGCTTTATGAAGCAGCGTTGGCGATTTCTTCTGCGCTTCTTCAATATGTTGTATTACTTCAGGATCGGGAACGGAGATAATCATTTTAATATCGGCTGCATTATTCCTGTATATAATATCTTTAGTTCTTAGAAGATG
>PLNZ01000022.1 GCA_003142915.1 Ignavibacteriales bacterium
GAATTAAATTGCCACGACCTTTAACTCATTAAATTATAATTGTTAAGGAGAATGTACATAATTATAAAGATTTTCATTTTTATCGATGCAGGCAACTACCTGTATCACTGCATTTTTATTCTCAATAGTTATCGGCAGATCAGAAACATAATTTCTCATACGACAACCTATTATTGTGACAGTAAGTTTTTTATCACCTTTGACAAGCATATAATCCCATGATTGATTCTCCGGAACCGTAGTCAATGCCGCATTACCTCCGGAAAATGCTTCCACATTACTTATAGCCGTATGCCCTTCTCCTTCCACAATGAAAGGATGAACATCTTTTACAGTATCACCGCAATTGGCTATAATAGATCCCTGTGCTATTTCCCAGTTTCTATTCTTCGTATTATTTCCCTTTTTATAGATTCCAACCGAGATACAATCAAAATTGAAATTTGTCATTTGTCCGTAAGATTCTTCGCCTAACAAAATGCCCCCATAAGTACCGAAAGTAAAAAGATCCATAATTTGAGCATTATCCGTATGATTTATGGAATATGCGAAGGTTCTTTTTGCAATGACTGCATCCACAACTGCACGACTGAACCCTCCCCTGAAAAATCTTTGAACAGCAGGATTTACATGACAATGTAAAATTCGCGGAATATCATAACAGTAATTTATCCTGATAAATTCACCGCTCAAGGGATAACCATAGCAATCCTCAAAAGTCATTAATTCACACGGATATCTCCCGGAGGCATCAAAATCCATAGCGAGGTATTCACCGTAAAATGTCAGACAGGATAAATAAACCCCCTGAGTATAAGTGGTTGTTGATACCTGAATAGTTGCGGGATAAGGAATAATGTCATTCGGATTGTCTATAGTCTGATCAGGATACCAAAACTGGATACCTTTAATCTGCGTANNAATGCATTTTCCCTGTCGGTAATTTTAAATACACTCCCTACAGGCTGCTTTTTTGTAGGATGCGAAGTTCCCCTGGGTGTTGGACCGTTAACGCCAATAAGTGAAACATTTTTTTTCAAAATTATTCCCCCGTCAATGTGATAAGGTTCATCTGTAGGATCAACAAACAGTGCTGCGCCTCTTTCTGAAGCCCAATCGATAGCTTTCTGTAAATTAATCTTATTTACAGAGGCGCTATTTTCAGGTTTAACATTAAAATCCCTGATGCTATTTAAATTTGATGCTGTAACATTGACGCAAAGGTAGAACAATAGAAATGTTTGTATGAATAAATTTTTCATCAAAATATAATTTTAATCTCTTAGAGTAAATTCCCCGCCTCTTACGGCGAATTTATCATATTAGTGTATGACAAAAAGTTCATACATACATAAAGCACATAATGTATCAGTTCTTCATTATAATTTTGTACTATCAGTAAAATATAGAAAAGTAGTATTTAGCCAGTAAGTTAATAATTCATTGAAAGAAACCAGTTTAGAAATATCCAAACGATATCAAATAAATTTTCTTAAAATATGAACACCTAAAAACCATCTTCATTTTCTGTTGCAATCGGTTTCCAAATATATACCGACGAAAATAGCAGCTATGATCAATAATTTAACAGCCAAATCATATTGAAGAAGCATCCAGAAGTAAAATAACTGTTATGATGAGGAGAATTCCGGAGTGATGGATATTTCGTAAATACAGTAAGTAAAATCAGAAATGAAGAAACAATTACAAAGTATGTGAAAGAACAAGCAAAAGAAAAAGAATATAAATTCTTACACAAAACAATTGACACTATTCTAATAAATTATTGAATACCCCATCCATTTGCGGCGGGGTAATTCAATAAAAAAATGAGAACTAATTTCTCTCCGGTAATTTCAAAGACAAAGATTCTTCTCCGCGAAGCGCTTTAGCAGCCTTGCCCGTCAACCATAGATAGAAATCAGAAGGTCGTCCATCCAAACCATTGAATTGTGCTACTTTGCTGACAGGAACATTATTTGTGCATTTAAAAATAGCAGTTCCTTCGTTGACTTCATCGAACATGGCTACGTACAACATATCAGCGCCGGCGCCTATTGCTGTAGATATTAAATCCCAATAAAATTTCCCGCCTTGACGGGGAATCGAACCAACCGGTTTTACATCTTCAGAAAATGCATGGGTACTTAAATTGTGCCAGCTAAATCCCGGATAAACACAAGGTGCATAATCGATATTATTTGCCTTGCACCATTTCATATCGGCTATAATATCGTCGCGATAACGATCCATATCATGATGCAGAAGAGGGCTAAATCTTTGAACCATCCACGGCATTACTATATCCGCCTGTTTAATAATATCAAGCAAATAAGGATCATGAACACAATCTGCATTAAGATCCCGCCAGAATGTAGGCACTCCAAGCATTACGGAACATCCGCCATATACAGGATCATTTTTTAGAAAATCTATTAATCGTTTTATACCTATATTACTAATATCATATGGCCGGTCAGGAAAGCCTAATCCCCAGATTACTACCAGGGGTTTATCCCTGTGATGAAGATATGTTTTAGTACCCGGCTGATTAGTTACATTTAACGAATCAACAAGAAATTTCCAATCCTCAATAGAAGAAGAACAGTCTTCACCATTTCCTTTTAGACCTGAAAGATCATACATAACTGCAATAGCCCGGTCATATTTGGAAGCTGCTTCTAAAGCATATTTCAATACAGTATTTGAAGCTTCTCTCTCATAACCAGGTTTTGTTGAATTAAAAAAGCGCTGCATAAAAACGCCGTCAAGTCCATATTCTTTCATCCACTTGAAATGAAGGTCAACAGTGCTTTTATCAGTCGAGCTGAAAAAACGCGCAGTACTTCCGTCTGCTAATTTCAAACCTGTCGGATATGTTTTTTCATATTCTGTCACATCGGGCCACATGTCGATGCTGATCCTGTTTTCATCAGGATACATCAGGCCATCCTTTGGAGCCCTAAACCAACCCTGATAACCTGCCATTACCAGCCCTTTATAAGTAGGATAATCTGTTATTTTTGAATGTTTATTCTGAGCAGATATTCCAATTGAAAACAAAAATAAACACATTATCAAATGAATCAAATGTTTTTTTATTATCATGATTTTAGCTATTATATGATTAAAGAACCACATTTTAGGAAGGTGGATTTCTGACTTACATTAAAAATAGAATTATTATTCTCTTTAGAACTAATAAACAGCCCGGCTTCTAAAGAAACCGGGCTTTGTAATTTTAACCAACTAAAGAAACATTATAATGTAATTACACTATTTGATGTAAAGCATTTTCTTTGTTTCATTGAACTGGCCTGATTGCAATCTATAGAAATAAGTACCGCTTGCAAGTCTTGAAGCATCAAAATTTGCATTGTAAGAACCTGCTTTTTGGAATCCCTGGAATACTGTAGCAACTTCCTGACCAAGTATGTTGTATATTCTAAGGGTTACATTTCCACTCTGTGGAATTGAATAATTAATAATTGTACTTGGATTGAACGGATTCGGATAGTTTTGTGCTAAGTTGTATTTAGCAGGTAAAGTGTTATTAGCTAATTTAACCCCAGTATATAATGTCTTATAATATGCCACAACTTTTTGATATTCAGCTTGAGAGTCCCATCCTGATAATCCGCTTGGCCACCAGGTCAATGCACCAAGTGGTTTGAAATCAATAGTTGATCGGACATTTGATGCGTAACTAAAGTTTTCCGGTAAGTCGCTTATCTGTGTAATCCATTGCCCATTTTTCCCAGTTGCTGTATCCGGATTATTATAATTACCAAAAGTAAAGTATGCAGGATCATAAACTTGTCCTGTTGGAGCTGTACCATAATCAGATTCTGCATAATATACCAATTCTTCAAGCGCTTTTTCGTTGTGAATAGCAGGAGTTACCAATTGAGGATCTGCATAGGAAATGGTTGCCTTATCAAGTACAATGTTTGGATAGGCGTTTGCTAAATTTTGAGTAAAGCTATTTATGAACATTGGAGGAATATTCTGTACCTTTATTATTGTAGAATCTGCAAGCCAGGAAGCAGGAGCCCAGTTACGGTTAGAAGCTGGAACAGTGAAACCCGCTGCTATTTGAGCTGCAGTGTTAAACTTCCCGGTATAATATTGGTTCAAAGCAGTATCTGTATACCAAATGTTATTTGAATTTAGATATTGTACAGCTGTCTGAGTAGGTACATAACCTTGTTCAGTTTGCCACAACGTAGATTCCTGTGTACTTCCAGTAGTTGAATCGATATTAGCACAACCTAAAAATACATGTGCATCATTTTGAGTATATTCAGTACCGGAACATTCACCTTCAAAGTTCACATTAACAAATACGTTATTTGCAAAAAATGCTTTGTTGTATTGAACGTGAGTAACGCCATACTTTGTTTCGTCAACAATAGTATTATGATTGAAATACATAAAGTTAACAGTGTTATTGAAATAGTATCCCAAACCTGAATGTGTCATAGTACAGTTTTCAATCCAGGCAGTATCCATACCGCTATTGGAATAAATAGTTGAATTCCAAGAATCCTGGAACCAGTTCATATCCCTGAAGTAACAATTATATAAATATAGTTCTCCTCCGTGATTCTGAAATCCAAACAAATTGTTTCCACCATATTGTGTAATTACATTGGTCATAGTAAGTCTTCTGCCAATACGACCTACGCCAAATATATCTGATTTATTATTATTAACCAGAGATATTGCTTCCCAGTAAACATTTGATACTTTAAAATTAGCGTTAATTTGGTCTGTAAACGAATTACCGGTGCTTGAAACAGGAACTTGCAATATAACCGGTAAAGATTCTCCTGCTATTGCTTGACCATAAATCTCACACGTAGCATTACTATCTGCTGCAACTCCAAAGGAAAACGGAGCTTGTGCGTAATAAATAGTATTCCCTAATAACCCATAAACGCGATTTGGGTTTATTCTTCCACCGCCTAATACTGTATCGCCATTAATCGTATTTTCGAGTGAGCCAATATTGTCTTGACCGCCAGGAATCCAGATAGTATCCTGACTGGCAGGAACCTGGGCTAATACTAAGCTTGTCGTAAAGAGAATCAAAGAAGCGACATAGAAAATAACTTTTTTCATTTTTACTCCAGTTTTGTGTTTTACTAAAATTAATTAGTGTTTAGTGAACTAAATTTTGTAACTATTGTTTTTTTGTAATCAATCCTTTGAACACCTCCTTATTTTGATTATTAAAACTTTTTTTAATTATTACCTTTTAATTATTGTAATTCATACCTAAAGCCAATATCAGCCAAAAGACCATAAGAACTCATACTCGTAGGGTAAAGAACACCATTGAGATGAATATCTGACTCAGCAATAAATTGGTTAATATTTGATACATCTGCCATGATAGATAAATTTTTAGACAATGCTTGTTTCGCTGACCAGTCTATTTTAAACTGAGCTTGTGTATATACATTTTGTAATTGAAGTACAAAATCTGGTGAATTTAGTACCTGTCCCTGGTATTCAAGAGAAAGCCTCGTGGAAAATCCTTGATAATCCCAGCCAAAACGAATATTAAATATACTGTTTGGTTGATCTTGCATTGCACCTTCTCCTGTTGCATAAGAAGCAGAGGGTTTTGGAGGGAAACCTTTAGTACCGACAATTAAATAAGGGTATAGAGTGTTGGAATGAATATACGTATAGTTTACATCAAGAATTAAATTGCTTAAAAAACCGGGCAAATACCAGAAGTTAGTCTCCCAGTTTAGCTCAATTCCACGGAAATAGGCTAAGTTAGGATTGTTAATAGGGAAACTTGAGAAAACTGCATTTGAGTTCGCAAATAATACCGGATTATTATATATCGCCCGGTCTGCTAATAATTGATTAGTTAATGAGGCAGGCGCATTTGTAATCTTGCTATATAAATTAGGTTCATATCCTCCCAGCCCATATATCAGACCAGTAATCTCTTTATAAAAACCATCTATCGAAAACAAACCGATTTCATTATTATGCACAGAAAAAATCACATCATAATTATTATCTATTGCCGGAGTAAGAAACGGATTTTGTGCTGTTAAAGCTTGATCACCTTCATCCGCTGTTGCGCCGGGGGAAAGGAGCGAATAATCAGGTCTGGTACAACTTTTGAAATAAGCAACTCTTAGATCGCTCCAGCTATTTATAGTATATTTAGCATTTACACTTGGAAACAAATAATGATTACCATTATACGACGAATCCGGCTGTATATATTTTACGCCGGTAGTGGCTTCATTTTCTTGCTGAATGAAAAAGGCTTTGTATACAGAGTGAAAGTCTTCATAACGAACACCCGGAAGTATCATTAAGTTTTGCCCTAAATGCAATTCAGTCATTATATACACGGCCGACTTTTTTTCTGTGTTTGAATAGTCATTTTGATAGGTGTCAATTCCATTGTAATAATAGAAGGCAGGACTGAAAGCATTCACTTTATTAAAAAAAGCGTCCAGCGCAGCAAAATTCAGGGTATATCCCATATTAAATTTTCCACCTAACAGTTTTCCCCAATTATAATTAAGCTGTTCAAAATTAACTGCCGGAATCCCGTTTGCCTGGGCTATTTTAATTCCCGGACTATCATTAAATAATATATCACTAAATTGACCGGAAGATTCCATCTCTTCCCAAAATTGATTGCCTTTGCCGCCTAGAAAACTATCAACTGGTTCAAGGTAATTTGCATTGCGATCTTTATCGGATAAAAAAGCGCCTAATTTAAAATTACCGGAAATTTCAGAGCCTAAACTATAAGGTATTTTCCAATCCGCTTTGTATGTATACNNTGTTCCAGGTCTGCGGTTACGGGTTTAGTAATATTAAAATATTGTGCAATAACAGAAGAGGGCTGCTGATCTAATAATTGAGTATTAGCTATTTCGGGAACGAGATTTAGATCCTGTTCCCAAAACCAATCATTAAACATATTATAATTAGTTCTGCTGTAAGAGGCATTTAGGGTCAATTCTGTATTCAAAAATGAAAATACGCCGGATATGGCATGAGTACGAATTGTTGTTATCGGTTTAGATTGATTATCTTCGGGGTCATATTCACTTACACCGGTAAATATGAATTGATTATTTCGTGTCTGGTTCTCATCCATCTGCTGCATCAACTCGTTATCAAACTTCAATTTCATGAAACTCGTTTGATAGTCTATTACGATATCCCCTTCTGAACGAAACCTTTCATCAATGTTCTGAGCTACATTAGCCGAACTAGTATAGAGTCCCCATTGCACATTGTGGGGAGTAAATGAGTTATAGCCTGCACCAAATTGATCATTAGATCTGTCAATTTTTGAAGTTGAGAAATTTCCAATTATACCTAAACTGTTATCAAAAAAACGGTCGCCTAGTCCAAATGCTAATTTGTAATTGCTGGTACTTTTATTATAACTATCATAAGCTCCTGACCCAAAAGCATTGAAATGGAAACCCGGCGCTGCTTCTTTCAATGTAAGGTTTACAACACCTCCAAGTGCATCGGCATCCATATCCGCAGTTAAGCTTTTAGACAGCACAATACCCTCGAGCATATCATTCTGGATTATTTCAAGTCCGGCGCTGCGGTCAAAGTCTACTCCATTAAGCTGCACTCCATCAACTTCAATATTATTATATTTAGGAGATAATCCATCGATAATAATTTTATTACCTTCTCCGCCGTCACGTTCCAGCGAAACTCCGGGTAGCCTGCCGATAGATTCAGCGGCATTT
>PLNZ01000264.1 GCA_003142915.1 Ignavibacteriales bacterium
TATTCGCACTTTTTATTTTAAACAGGATAGATACTTTTCTACTTAAATACATTTATAAAATTCAGAGTCAATATCCACAAACATAGACAGTATACTAATTCATTAATTTTAAACAAGTTATGGAATAATAAATATTTTACAAGTTGATTAAATGACGTTGTAGGGATTTATAAAACATTAAGAGTAAGCCCGGTAATGGAAGCAGGATTGACTAAAAAGCTATGGAATATTAAAGAATTAGTAAATTTAACTGAATATAATTATTAAAGTTTATCTATTAATATTGATTTGGGGATATTGAGGAATGTCTATTGTATATGCAAGTCCCGTAGTAATTTTCTCCATTTTTTCCTTTTCTAACTCTCCCAACTTTTCCCTCAAACGAGTTTTATCGATGGTCCTCATTTGCCCACAATGTACAACACTATCTTTTGTCAACCCACCTTCTCCCGGGAATAAATATATGGATTGGACTATTCTTGCCATAAGAATCAGTAATAGGGCAAATTATTATTCCTAGTGTTGTGCCCCTAAAGTTTCTTTACACTTAATAACCCAGCATATTGGTAATAATATTCGATAACAACCTGCCTGCAATAGGGTCGGTTGTCGCCTTCTCCAATGACATTGTTGATATCAGTAACGAACCATTATCGTTAATTTTTACAATAGGGAAACCCTTAATTGTTTGCATATATTGCGAACGGCTCTCCATATCTCCATTTATATAGCCATGAATTTTAATGTGGGCAGCCAGTTCCTCAACATTTGGGTTCCGGTTAGTCGTTAGGGCTACATGGCATACCGTTGGGATTTCCCTTTTGTTATTGTTAAAGTACTGCAGTTCCATAGGCGCAATACCATCGAACAGGGGAGATTNNGATTCCGGTATTTCCATGCTTACAATATCCCCTTCGGTAGGTACAATCCATCCCCTAATGTACTCGGTGTACATTTCTTTGGCTGCCCCTTCGGAATCAATTAAAAATACTTTTCCACCTTTGGCAACAAACTTCCTTATTTGTTGTATTTCCTTTGCTGTACAATTTTTTGTTTGATCCAAACCTGCAAATACATACAGATCGGCTTTAGTCTTTAATGCATCCCCAACCGATGAAATGGCTGTTGTTGTTATTTGTAGGGAATCGAAAACAGCTTTCATATTTTCGAAATCGACCAAAACTATTTTTTTCTTTATGACAGGCGATGGCTGGCTCCATTCTTTTGTAGCAGCAAGCAACCGGTATTGGTTCCCGGAAATAGTTTTACCACTTTGGGTGAGTTTCAGCATTAAGTTAAACTCGGTTTTATTTTCGGGCAAACTCGCCGGAACCATTATTTCAGGTGTAATCCATTCGCGCGAATAATACTTTACTTCAGGTACTACTTCATTTCCCGATGCCAATTTTGTCCCATTATTGGTTACAAGTTCCCACGATAATGTTAGCGCCTTTAAATCTGCACCATCGTCGTTATCGTTTACAATACAAATGCGTATAGGCAGTTTTTGTCCGGCATAAAAATGGCGACCCCAAATTTCGGCACTTACCAAAACCGGCTGCATTGCCCGTTTTAAAGCATAATAAGTTGGGTAAGGCTCTATGGTTTGCGGATTATAAACATTTCTAAACCAGGTTATTAAAGCAAAATGAAGGAAACCGGAGCATTTATCATCCGATCTGCGTAAAGCTTCCGCCAACTCACCGGTTATAAAAGAATTTACATTCAAAAAATATGCAGGGTCGCAATTTTCATAAGAATAATTGCCAATTAAAGATTGCGGATTTTGATGTACCAGATTATAAAAACGGGTGGCATGACCTGTTTCATTATTAGGGTACCCGGTTGACATTTCCTGGCTTATAAGCGGCCGGCCTTCATTCCAGTTACGTTTTTGAAATTCGCCGTTAAAGTACTGGAATATTGAGTTGTCATACCAATTTGTATAAGCATGCACATCATCCATATCTCCATCATCAATATCTTTAAAAAAGTCCTTACCAAATTTCTTTATGTTACGCCTGTAATTCGAATCGAAGCAAATAGGTCTTGTTGAATCTACTTTACGCATCCTTTTAACAACGTCTGAAATAATTTTCATTTTCAGTTTTGTTCTTTCGAAGTCCGGATCCAAATNNCTTCATATCGGGCATTGAACTGCCAATCATTAACCAGGGCCAGGTTCCCTCAAAACTAATTCCTATTCCATCCCTGTCTGCGGCATCCATCCACAATTCATTGTAAGGTGTTGTATGCGTTCTGGTAACTTCAAGATTACCGGCTTTCATAAAATTAAAAAAGGTATCGGCAAGTTCAGCATTGTTAGGAGCCAGGGCAAACGGGGTTTGATCAGCGCCCCGTAACCAGTATTTACGGCCATTCAACCAGAAATAGCCATCTTTGGCTTCAAAAGTTCTGAAACCTGAACAAATTGTAATTCGGTCTATTTCTTTTTTCTTGTTAACGAGAGTAAAAGTAAAGTCATAAAGATTTGGCGTATGCGGGCTCCATAGTTTCGGTTTTAAATTTTTAATAGAAAAAGTAAACACCTTTTCTTCGCCTGCATTAAGCTCGCTTTTTCTCAACGAAACCCCCTCGTAAAGAACTTCGCGGGTTTGCTTGTCAACAATATTAGTAGTTAAATCAAAACTTTTTTTCTGCATGGCATTATTTTTTACAGTTGCTTCAAATTNNATCTTCTATATTAATAGGGTCTGAAATAATCAGTGAAACCGGCTGCCAAATGCCGGCAGGGTTGTCGTCATAAAAGCCATGTGCAAGGTCTTTCAGCATTTTGTTCGTTACTTCCACACTAACGGCAATATCAACCACTTTATTGGCGTCGCTAATATTTTGGGAATAATCGCGAATTACTTTAACTACAATAAGGTTTTTACCAGGTTTAAACATGTTTGTGCCATTAATTCTGAAGTCACCAAACATGCCAATATGCTTTCCGGCAAGGGAGCCGTTAATCCAAACTTCGGCAACCTTGGAAACTGCATCAAATACGAGTTCGAATTCCTTTCCCTTTATGTTTTCCGGAAGTTCTACCCACTGACGGTACCAGGCGGAACTTGTTTTTTTGTAGTCAAAGGTATATCCTTCACAACGATCAGTTTCCTGCTGGTAATAAGTATCGGATACACCCTTAGGAAAGGGACCAAATGTTTCGCCATGCAGCCAGATACGAATAGGGTTCCAAAAGGACGGCACCGTCATGGTGTGCCAATTGTTATCGCTTTCCGAAGGCGATACAGCTTTTGCTTCGTCAGACAATTCATATTCCGGCATAAAAAGCCATTTCCCATCTAACGATACCCCGGTACGCGAACCTTGCAGTGTATCAACTATTATAGATAGGTAAGCATTGCGTTCTGCTTCACGTTGTTTTTCTTTTTCTTCTTTGGTTGTTACTTTTGAATACTCGGCAGAATCAGCATTATTCAAATAATCTCCGGACAGCGACTCTATGGAAAGATTTTTGAATTCCGTTTTAATCCAGCTCCCGCCAAGCGTTACGGGTCCGGAAGGAGCAAAATCACTGTTTTTGTCAGTTACATCAATACGCGGTTTTGGTTCATCATTCAAAAACACCCTGATTCGCGGACCGCAAACTTCAAAACGAAAATTATACCATGTCCCCGGTTCCGGATGAAAATCGAGTGTACGCAGGGCAAGAAATTCATCGGTTCCCATGTACCCCATACGGGACAAATACAGGTTATTCTGCAAACCGCCCCTAAAACCAAATAAATAGCGGTCGTTTCGGTTATAAGCCCTGAAACCAGCCCAAATTTGAACCTGCTGCTCGTTTGGCGGTGTTCTTGCACTAAAACTAACCTTGTAATTTTTCCAATCTTTTTCTCCGAAACAAGCATACGCATCTTTGGTAACCAAAGTACCATTTTCTGCTTTAACCACACCTCTGCCGATAGTAACAAATTTTGAAGTATTGGAGTCAAATTTTTCAATTTCATTGAAGCTTGTTTGAGCATGCAATGCTATTGAAATAAAAATTAACAAAAAACAACTTTTGANNTTTCAATTTTTTCATTTTAATATTTTCTAAATGTGTAGATATTTAAGATGTTAAAATTTTTATACAAAAAATTATTTCGGATAGATTCCTGTTTTTGAACTAAAATGTAATTAACAATAATTTATGATATTATTTGCATATAAACAATTTGAATAATTAAAACTCCCGTCTCTTTTTATAAAATTTAAATGAATCTTCAAACCTTACAAGAAGAACTTAATTTGATTTTTTATTTTTTAAAGAAATTTTTTCTTAAAATAATTTAAAATTTACTTTACTTAAATAGAAGGGAAATTGTATATTATCAGCTTGTTATCAAAAAAATAGTGTAGATCAATTATCTGGTTGTCTAAAAGCTATTTAAAAGGAGTCTGATGGTGGAAATAACTAATCAGTTTAATTGGAGAAAAAATGAAAATTAAAACATTCCCTGTGCTTCTCGCATTTTTAGTTATGGGCATTGCCGATGCAATGGGACCTATGGCATCAGCTGTTGAAAAAAACTATGAATTAAGCGCCGTTGTTGCAACTTTACTTACATTTTTTGTATTTATTGCATTTGCTGTTTTTAGTGTGCCGGGTGGAACTTTTGCCGCACGCATTGGTAAAAAGAATTTGTTATTAGTGGGTTTGGGGTTGAATATTATTGCGATGGCTATTCCAACTTTTGTTAATCCCGGATTTGTTCTTCTGCTATTTTGCATCTTCCTTCTGGGTATCGGCACAACATTTCTTCAGGTTGCCGGAAACCCCTTAATGAGGGATGTTAGTGAGAAAGGAAAGTATAGTAAAAACCTGGCGCTGGCTCAAGGGATTAAAGGGGTAGGCTCATCCGGTTCGTCATATTTGGTTGGCTTGGTATTAGTACTTCCTATTTTTGCTACTATGGGTTGGAGGGGAGTATTTCCGGTATTTTTATTATTGATGTTATTAGCGTTTTTATTTGTAGCTTTTTTAAAGGTCGAGGAAACTAAAGCTGATGTTCAACCAAGCATAGCCTCTTCACTTAAATTGCTTAAGGAACCTGTCTTTGCTTTGGCTGTAGTAGGTATATTCTTATATGTGGGTGCAGAAGTATGTATGGGACGTTTTCTTAAGCCTACTTTAGAAAGCTTTAGTTTTGCAACCGATAAAGC
>PLNZ01000088.1:0-1473 GCA_003142915.1 Ignavibacteriales bacterium
AGAAGTTATGTTTAAAAGATCAAAATAAGAAGTTTAACAAGATAAAAGATTAATTGAAGTAAGCTAAATAATAGCAAAAAAGAGCATCCCTTCATAAATTTATAAGTAAAACCAAATACAAAATAAATTCAAAGAAAGGACGCTCTTATGAGTAGTGAAAATAATATATTGAACTTTAATAATCAACGGTTTTATGTTGGTATAGATGTACACAAAAGAAGCTGGAAAGTAACCATTAGAACCGGAGGTTTAGCACTAAAGACATATTCAATGAATCCATCGCCACATGATTTGAGTAAATATATACAAGAAAAATATCCTGGTGGAATCTATCATAGTGTATATGAAGCAGGATTCTGCGGCTATTTCGCACACCGTCAACTGGAGGAGTTGGGTTTCAAGAATATAATAGTATCACCTAACGAGGTACCAACAAACGCAAAGGAAAAGACAAATAAGACTGATAGTATTGATTCCAGGAAATTAGCCCGGGAGTTGGAGAATGGTTCAATAAAGGGTATATATATACCAGGCCCGCTTAATCAGGAGCTAAGGTCACTGGTACGTATGAGATACCAATTAATGCAAAGCAGTGTGAGATTAAAGAACCAAATAAAAAGTTACCTGGATTTTTACGGGCATAAAATACCGGAGAACTATCAGACAAAACATTGGTCTGGAATATTTATAAGTTACCTTAGATCGCTTAGTTTTCAATATAATATAGGCAAAGAGCAGTTGGAAATTTACTTGAGCGACTTAACTGAGAAGAGAAAACTCATGGTAAGGGTCATTAAGAAGATAAAGTCTTTTTGTGAAGAATATGGATTTAATAAAGACATACAGTTGCTGATGAAGGTTCCGGGAATAGGTTTTATAACGGCAGTAACATTATATTCTGAACTGATAGACATAAACAGATTTCCAAAATTAGATAACCTGGCAAGTTATGTCGGTCTGACGCCATCGGTAAGATCATCGGCAGATAGAGAAAATAATTTAGGGCTGAAGATGCAGCACAATAAGTATTTAAGAAGCATGTTGGTAGAAGCAGCCTGGATAGCAGTGAGAAAAGATCCCGTATTGACGGCTTGTTTTAATGAGTATCTAAAAAGAATGAGCAAGCAAGAAGCCATAATAAGAATAGCAAAAAAACTTTTGAACAGAATAAGGACTGTTTTAAAGGATAAGAAAGAATACGTTTGTTCAGTAGTAAAATAATAAATTAAATATCAAATAATAAATTAAATATCAAATAATAAGTTGTTCCCTTGTTGACCATAGTTCATCCCTTGTCCATCTTAGTGGATTTCCCAGAGATTGTGGCGGCAAGATCATATTTTAATTTTACTTCTTGCGGTCTAAGGATAATATTTTTTTAAGTGAATTCCTTTTTAACCGTTTATAACAGGTTGAATTTATTTTTAGATATTTAAGAGAAAGGCATTGACCCAAAAACATGGAAAGGGTTAA
>PLNZ01000088.1:1511-6214 GCA_003142915.1 Ignavibacteriales bacterium
AATAAACCTTTCCTGAACCTCCGGGGTTTGTCTCAACCTCCGAGGTTTAGTCTTTCCGGCGTTCCTTTGTCCGGAAGATGGATTACAGCCGGTGTAAAATTTAAAATAGGGGAATAGTAGCACATAACATTCTCTATATGTATTTTTAAACTAAACTATTTTCTTTTTGAGAAAAATTGATTAATCAAGATGATAGAAGCAAATAACAAATACATTAAGATTACAAAAAAAATAATTTTAAGCCTTATAGATAAAGAGAAAATATCCGTTTTCTTGTATGGTTCAAGGGCGGCAAATAATGCAAAACATGATTCCGACATTGATGTTGGATTATGGAGTTCGGTAAAAATTGATAACACCCTGATAAGACAAATAAATGATGCAATTGAAGAATCAATAGTGCCATATCATATAGACATTACGGATTTTACAAAGGTAAATTCTAAATTTAAAAAAATAGCAGCAGAAAAAATAATTATATGGAACAGAGGGATAGATTTCAACTTAAACTTGAATCATTGATCACGGCAATTACGGGCTTTGAAAACTCTTTAAATATTAACTTGGCGGAATATAATAAAGAAGTTTCCGACGTTATAAAAAACGGCAGAATACAAAAATTTCAATACAGCAGTGAGCTTACATGGAAGGCAATTAAAGATTATTTATATCTTTTTCATAGTATTGATGCCAAATCTCCCAAACATTCAATCAAGGAGTTTTATTTGTTGAAAGCAATCTCGCAGGAAGAATATGAAACTTTACTAAATATGCTTGATGACCGGAATAAGCTGAGTCATATTTACAATGAGGAATATTTTGATGAAATACATAGTAAGCTGCTGGGTTATTTAGCAGTTATGAAAAAGGTGGAAAAAATTCTGAAAGTGAAAGAATAAGTTCTTATCCCGGGGGCCATTTCATTTGCCTGCCTCCGAGTAAATGCATATGCAGATGATAAACATCCTGGCCGCCGTTATTTCCGCAGTTAAATACAAGTCTGAATCCGTCCTGATCGATTTTAAAATCCCTGGCAAGCTTATTAGCGGCGTCGAAAAGTTCGCCTAAAAGCTGAGCATGCTGTTTCCCGTCAATGTCTGTTACTTTGGGAATTTCTATTTTAGGAATAATTAAAATATGAACCGGCGCCTGCGGCTTTATATCCCTGAATGCAAGAACATTTTCAGTCTCGTAAACAATATCTGCCGGTATCTCTCTTTTAATAATTTTAGAAAAAATAGTATCTCCCATATCAGTAAGCCTCCGGTTAAATTATTCTGCCTTCTCTATTCCATATTTTTTTATTTTATTGTACAAATGACTTCTCTGAATTTCCAGCGCTTCGGCAGTTTTACTAATATTCCAGTCATTTGCCTTTAATTGTTTAACAATAAATGCCTTTTCGGCTTTATCCTTGAATTCCTGGAAAGAATTGCTTGTATCTATTATATCTACTAATGAACTCTTACCGCCCGTGACTAAATATTCAATATCTTTCCCCGTGAGTTCTTTCTTATCAGTTAGTATGATTATTCTTTCAACGGCATTTCTTAATTCCCGTATATTTCCGCTCCATGATAATGACTGCAGGAACTTCAAAGCATCGTCTGAAAATTTTACGGATGGCTTTTTATGCTTTAAAGTGATATCGCTTGCAAAATGACTAACTAATATAGGTACGTCCCCGATTCTTTCCCGGAGCGGGGGAATTTGAATGGGTATCACATTAAGCCTGTGAAATAGATCTTCACGAAAATTTCCTTTATCAATTTCTTCCTGCAGATTCTTATTGGTTGCCGCTAAAATTCTTACATCCACTTCAATCTTTTTAGCGCTCCCTACGCGTTCGATTTTGTTATCTTCAATTACCCTTAGAACTTTTGCCTGAGCCTGAAGACTCATATCGCCGACTTCATCAAGGAAAATTGTGCCCTTATCAGCAAGCTCAAATTTTCCAATGCGCTGCTGAAATGCTCCTGTAAATGATCCTTTCTCATGTCCGAACAATTCCGATTCGATTAATTCATTTGGTATTGCGGCGCAGTTAACTTCCACAAAAGGTTTACCTTTTCTGGAGCTTTTATTATGAAGAGCTCTTGCAACAAGCTCCTTCCCTGTACCGTTTTCGCCTGTAATCAAAACACGCGTATCAATCGGCGCAACACGGTCAATAAGTTCAAGAATGTCTTGTATTGCTTTGCTTTTGCCTAATATTTCCGTTTCCGGCTGAAGAGACTGCTTTATTTCAGCATTCTCATTTAATAATTTATATTGTTCAACTGCATTTCTAACGCTGATTAAAAGTTTATCCCTGTCAACCGGTTTTTCTATAAAATCAAATGCCCCAAGCCTTGTTGCTTTTATTGCATTTTCAATACTCCCGTGTGCGGAAATTATAATTACTGGTGTTGAGGAATTATTTTCTTTTAATTTTTTAAGAACTTCAAAGCCGTTCATTTCCGGCATTTGAATATCAAGCAGTAAGCATGAAAATTTATTTGCAAAAAGCTTTTCAATACCCTGGAGTGTAACGGTAGAATAATCTACACTGTAATGCTCGTAATCGAGGATCATTTTTATGCTTTCACAAATTTCCTTTTCATCGTCTATAATTAATATTGAACTCATAAGTTAAATCTTAAGAATAATAGTGAACGAATTATCATAACCTGCGAGGGGAGGATATTTTTATCTTTCTTTAACATCTCCCCGAAAATATTTCCTAAATTATTAGTCTGTAAATCCCTTTGATCAATAGGGTCCTGAACCTCAAAATCTTCCTCAAATACCTCCACAAAATAACCAATAAAATAGCCTATATCAAAAATGCTTTGTGCATAAGATATGTAAGCGCTGCCGAAAAAATGTGCAAGTTTATCTTTGTCGCCGTAATTATCGGCAGGTGTATCAAAGAAAAAGCGCCTGGGCAGGTTATTATTTTTCTTCCGGTATATACTATCCGGTGCGCAGGGAAGCCGGTATACTACAACACTATTAATAAGCGGGATTCTAACATGCACTTTATTATAAGGTATTACCGCGAATGTTAATTCAAACAGCGTATTTAAATAATCATAATTTTCATATTTGAGCATTCGGAGATAAATAGTATCGGCTAGCGCTAAATCATTATTTGTTTTCTTTAGCTCATTGAAGTAATCCGAAGAAATGAATGTAGAAATATAATTGATTGCTTTGTAAAGCCTGCTTTGCTGCGGGAATGAACTTGAACTTACTAAAATGACTAGAACTAAAATGATTAGTAAATATTTTGTCGCGAAAAAATGCAAAGGATTAAAATCCATTAAGTCCGGATAACTCCAACATTAAACTTTGAAATATGGGGATTATTATCTGCAACTTCAATAGCCGTAGAAATGTAAAAGCTTTATGCTTTTATATTAGCCCTAAAATACTCCACGGTTTTTTTTAGTCCGTCTTCCAATTTTGTAGAAGGCTTCCAATTGAACTTCTGTAACATCTTGTCGGAAGTAATTACGCTTCTCATTTGCTCGCCAAGGGCTGCATGTCCGTGTTTTTCTTTCTGTCCGTTTCCGATAATCCCGCTGAGAAGATTGAAAATTTCATTTACCGTCGTTTCTTTACCGGTGCCGACATTGTAAATATCGCTTTCTATATCTTTTAGCGTTATCAAATTTGCCCTTACCACATCTTCAACAAATACATAATCGCGCGTTTGCAGCCCGGTGCCGTTAATAACAGGCTGCTCTCCGTTTAATAATTTGTTTGTAAAGATTGCTACAACACCCGCCTCTCCAAATGGATTTTGCCTTGGCCCGAAAATATTTGCATAACGGAGTATAGTATAATTAAAATTATATTGAACCTTAAAAAAGTACAAGTATTTTTCTACCGCAAGCTTGGATATTCCGTAAGGTGAAAGGGGAGCAAGCGGATGATTTTCATCTGCCGGGAAATAATTCTGCTCGCCGTATACTGCCCCTCCTGTGGATGCAAATATGAATTTCTTTACTCCGTGTAAAATACAATTTTGAAGAAGATTAATCGTACCGAGAATATTGGTATTTGCGTCAAAAGCAGGATCGGTAACGGAACGGCGTACGTCCATTTGTGCTGCATGGTGGTCAACAACATCAAACTTTTCTTTGTTAAAAAATTCAGAAATATTTTTATCACAAATATCGGCTTTTAAGAAAACAGCTTTTGGGTTTATATTTTTCTCAAACCCCGTGGAAAGATTATCTAAAATGAAAACTTTATGACCTTCATTTATAAAAGCATCGGTAATATGGGAAGCTATGAATCCGGCGCCTCCCGTAACAAGAATTTTCATACATCATCCTTTTTATATAATTTAAATTTATCAATGTATTCTTTTACTTTGTGATGGACAAGAAAATCAATGGGCATATTTTCTGCAGCCCTCTGCCTGATTTCACTTGAACTTATATCTATTGCCGGTGTATCGACAAAAATTGCAGCATGGAAATATTTATCTGCTGTTGCCGGTTTAACCGATGTTTTTCTTCTTAATACAATAAGCTTTGCAAGTTCTATAATCAGGTCGGGTTCTTTCCATGTGCTGAAATCAAAAATATTATCGTAACCTATAATTAATTCGATCTTTTCATATTTATTTTTTAATGCCAAAAGGGTATCAATTGTATAGGATACCGATTCTTTCTTTATCTCTATATCCGAATAATCGAAGTACGGAATAT
>PLNZ01000088.1:6241-10581 GCA_003142915.1 Ignavibacteriales bacterium
ATCGGATCAAATGTTCCCCCGAAAATTCCTACCGGCTTCATTTAAGAAGTTCCTTATATTCAATGAATAGATTTGTAAATCTTTCGTGTATATCCTTGCTGCAATATGCAAGACTTTCTTTTTTTGATAATTCGGCGTAGAGATTTTTAAAGTCTGTAATTGAATTAATCAGCATATAATTTCCCAATACATGAATTAAATTTTCATGTTTATTTACTTTTGCAAGGAGATAATCGTAAGTTAAATTATCCCATGTAATATCAAAAAATAATTCTTTATTAAAGGAATTAAATCCTATAAAAGCAATTTTGTCGTTATTTGTTTTACCAAGAACTATTACCTCATCGTCAATTTGAAGGAGGTTAAAGGCTTTTTGTATGTCTTCGCAGGTAATCCCTATTGAATCGGAAAGGATAATTAAATTATTAACACTGTCATTAAAATATTTATCCGACATTATTCTAAGCAGCCCTTTCTTATCAGCCGTATCACCGAAAATAAATTGGAAACGGTTTCCCTTTAATTCTTCAGGTAAAAAATCCTTATCGTTAGTGTCAAAACAGGAAATTAAATTTATTGTTTTAGGCAGCTGTTCCAGGATTTCTTTATGGTTCAGGATTAACGATGAATATAATAAAAGAGAATCATCTCTGCCGAATGATTCAAAATCCGGTATCGCTTCTTTATTGAATCTCGGAGAATTTGAAAATAAATAAATAGAAGAATTCGATTTCATATTTTATTTTATTTGAGACTGCGCAAGCAGATTATGTATAAAAGACCTGTAATATTCTATATCCTTTTCATAAAATTTTCTGCTTGACCCTGTTGAGCTTTTTAATTCCATTTTCTTAAATGCCAGCGTTGTAGACGTTTTTATATATAATTTCCTTATCCTTTCATCAACCCAGCCTGGTTTGTTCCGTTTTGACGAATTTAAAATTTCTATATGACCGGCTGGTATTAAACCGTTCATAGCCTCTTCTAATAATTCCCGGTAGACAATCCTTTTTTCACTAAACAGGGCAGCGGAAAGAACAATTATAAAAATTATTACCGTGAAAAATACAAATATAAAACCAATAAGTGTAGTTGATTCGAAACTTACACTGTAGTTCCAAGCAAAATGAATGGATATTGCAATAGAGAGCCCTATAGCGGGGAAAGCAATTTTATAAAAAATATTTTTATTCTTTGCATATCCCAGGAAAGCGCCGAAAATAGCTGTTGCTGCACAGTGCATTACTCCGGAAAAAAGCGTTCTGATAATTACTATTGTCATCCATCCGGAAAAAGTTGTACTTCCGTAAGCGATAAAGTATAGAAAGTTTTCTGCCATTCCAAAGCCAAGCCCGATGGCTCCTCCGTATATAATCCCATCGGTTACTTTATCGAATTTTTTATTGGAAAAAACAATAATAAGAAAGAGCCCCTTTGTAATTTCTTCAACAAACGGAGCGACAAGAATTACTTCCGTCCTTTCTAATTGACTTTGATTCGGAATAAAAAAAGACAGCATGTAATAAATCAAACTGCTTCCGATTATTGCAAAAAATACAGCCCCAAGCCCTCCCCATAAAAAATTTTGCAGAACAATACCCGTCGGTTCACTGTCATATCTGTCATACCTGCGGATAATAACCAGGTAGATAAGCATCGGGAGAATTGCCGCAAGGGCAGATTCAAAATAAAGCATTCGGGTTTAAGAGTCTGTTAATTTTGAAATATGTTTTTGTTTATACAACTATTATTCTCTTAACCAGCTTATTATTTCTTTAAAAGCCGGGCGTTTCCCGTAAGATAATATTCCTACCCGGAATACTTTGCCTGCCGCAACGATTGATAGATATATTGATGCAATCATTATGGATATGGAAACTAACACTTCCCATACCGGGATTGGACCGATATTAAACCGAAGGATCATTATAGCGGGAATGGTAAACGGTATAAATGATAAAATATGAACCAATGCAGAATTGGGATTTTCAATTGCCGGCAATGCAAATGCTACCGGCAGCACCATTGCTAAACTAAGATAGCTTGTAATTTGCTGTGCTTCCTGCTCGGTAGAAACGATTGAACCGATGCCGACAAAAATTGCAGAGTAAAAAACAAACCCTAAAATAAAAAATAAAAGTACGGGTAAAATATTATTAAAAACTTCGGGCGGAACTATTGCCGAACTTGCCAGGGCTGCGCCAATTAGAGTCCATATTAATACCTGCGTTAATCCCAGGGCGCTAAGCCCTAAGACTTTTCCTGCAAGCAATTCATTCGGGGTGCAGCTTGAAATAATTATCTCTATTAATTTGTTTGATTTTTCTTCCACTAAACTCCTTACAAGCATTCCGCCTGATGAAATTACCATCATCATTAAAAGAATTATGAATATAAACGATGTAAAAAACAGCGCAAGGAAATCCGAACTGGATTCTTCTCCGCCTTTTTCAATTTTGACGGCTTTAATATCAGCGCCGTTCGAAATAAATTTCATCAGGGATGGGTTTATTCCTTCTTCGGTTAATTTTAATTCAATACGTGTATTGTTAAACGCTTCTCTTAAGATACCCAGATCTTTAAAATTTCCTGAGTTTTTACTCCTATATTCAGCTTTGCTTGAATCATTAGAATATTCGCGGATTAAAAGATAGCCTTCAAGTTTTCCTGAAACTGTGCTTTCATCCGCTGATTTTTTTATAGCGGTAAAATCTTTATTCTTTACGGCTAAATTTATCAATAAATAATTCGGTTGACCGTTGGCAAGCTTATATTTTTCAATATTGCGTACAAGCGGTTTAAAATAAATACCTGATGTATCTATAACGCCGATTACTTTTGTAGTATCATCCTGCCTGCTTGATAGGAGAGTGGGCGCTAAGGCAAAACCTATAATAATGGCAGGTGTCAGGAACAACGAAATAATAAACGTCTTCGTCTTAATTTTTTCCAGGTATTCCCACTTTGCAATGATAAAAGCTTTATTCATTTAATTGGAATTTCCCTTTATTGCNNTCTTAAAAAATCATTCGGCAGCGTATTATCTTTTAACTGAACTTCCGCATAATTGCTGTAGCTTTCTATGTGCGCAACAGAAGGATTTGAATTAAGATATGAAGAGTCGCCTTCAAATTCTATCCTGATTGTATTTGCCCCGAATATCTTTTTAATTTGCGAAAGGCTTCCGCTGCAGACTTCTTTACCTTTATTGATTAAAAAAATATCAGAGCATAATTTTTCCGCCGTATCCATCTGGTGTGTAGATAAAATAATGGTTTTCCCCGAGTCGGCAAATGAAAGTAATATATCTTTTATTATCTGCTGGTTTATCGGGTCAAATCCGCCAAACGGTTCATCAAAAATTAATAATTTGGGATTGTGAACTACCGAAGCTATAAATTGAACCTTCTGTTGATTGCCTTTTGATAATTCTTCAATCTTTTTGCCTTTATAATTTTCAATTCCAAGCTTTCCAAGCCATTTGACGGATTCGGTAATTGCAGATTTTTTATTCATATTTTTTAAACCTGCAAAGTACAGCAAAGTATCTAAAACTCTGCTTTTTTTATACAACCCTCTTTCTTCAGGAAGGTAACCCGCAATATTGAAGAATTCTTTAGTAAAAGGTTTCCCCTCGAAAAGAATCGTTCCTATGGAGGGCTTAATGATATTAAGTATCATACGGATAGTTGTTGTCTTACCGGCGCCATTAGGCCCCAGCAGCCCGAATATTTTACCGGGTTCCACATTAAAAGAGATGTTATCGACGGCAACAATGTCTTTAAACGTCTTAGTAAGATTATTAACTTCCAGCATATATTATAAAAGTAGTTATCATAAAATCAAAAATATTCAAAAAAATGATTAAATATATTATTATCTCACAAAACATCCTGAATCCAGCGGGATGAAATACCTGCCTGTCCGCCGCTAGGAGGATTCGCCGCCAGGCGGATTTATAACAAATGGAAACCAGAGCCCCTAGCAGCTATGCTTATTTTCTTATGAGATTAGTCCCGGTAGGGACGAAATCTTTATAAAAAGTATGAACAAAAAGAACAACTAAAATCCCAGCGGGATGAAATACCCGCCTAGTCGGGCATACCTGCCTGTCCGCCGCCAGGCGGATCCGCCGCTAGGCAAAAGGAAGGATTTGTAGAAAAAACGATTCCTTAAACCCTCCTCTTAGTCCCGGTAGGGACGAAATATTTATAACAAAATGAATAAAGAAAAGAAACTAAAATCCCGGTAGGGATAGCATAGTAACGGGCATACCTGTCCGCCGCTAGGCGGATGTACCCCATTGTGTAATAATTTAATAGACAAGAATAAATTTTTTT
>PLNZ01000128.1 GCA_003142915.1 Ignavibacteriales bacterium
GAACCGCCGACACAAGGATTTTCAGTCCTTTGCTCTACCGACTGAGCTATCTGCCCTTCAAAATTTAGTTAGCAAATTTAGAGAAATCAGTACAAAATTCAAAACATTATTCTATTCAAAATGTAAAATTTAAGGCACAAAATATTTTACCGTCTTAATTTTTAATTTTACATTACCAGCGCCATTATCGCTTTCTGTACGTGCAGGCGATTCTCGGCTTCATCAAAAATAACTGAGTTCGGAGAGTCCGCAATTTCATCTATGACTTCATCACCCCTATGCGCGGGAAGGCAGTGCATAAATAGGTAATCTTCTTTTGCATTTTTTACAAGTTTTGTATTAACCTGGTAATTCTTAAAAATTTTTTTCCGCTTATCGGACTCCCCTTCCTGCCCCATGCTTGCCCAAACATCCGTATAAATAATATCCGCATTTTTAACTGCCCGAACAGGATCATCAAGAATTTCAATTTTGCTGCCGGTATATTCGGCATTCAGCAAAGCATTCTCAACTATCTGTTTCTTCGGCTTGTAGCCTTTGGGTGAGGCAATAGAAATGTTCATCCCTACTTTGGAACATCCGTGCAGAAGGCTGTGCGCCATATTATTGCCGTCGCCTATGTATGCAAGTTTAAGTCCTTTTAAGATTTTTTTCTTTTCAAATATTGTAAACAAGTCTGCAAGTACCTGGCAGGGATGCAGCAGATCTGTAAGTCCATTAATAACAGGAATGGTTCCGTATTTTGCAAGGTCAATCACATCCTGGTGTTCAAATGTTCTAATCATAATACCGTCAAGATACCGTGATAAAACTTTTGCAGTATCGGGAATGCTTTCGCTTTTTTTCAGCTGAAGATCATTAGGACCGAAATACAATCCTATTCCGCCAAGCTGATAAATTCCTACTTCAAATGAAACGCGTGTTCTTGTGGAAGGTTTTGAAAAGATCATTCCAAGCGTTTTGCCCGCTAATAATTGGTGTGGTTCGCCCTTCATTAATTTGTATTTAAGCGAGGAGCTCAAATCAAATATCTGCCAAATTTTTTCCTGGGAAAGATCATTTATAGAAATGAGACTCTCCCCCCTCATATTGATTGCCATAAATTCCCTTATAAAAAAAATTAAAAGTTTAATTGAACAAATTTATAAAGTTTTGTGAACGTTGCAAAGGAACACTGTATAAAATCATTATTAAATTACATTTTAGGTTATTATTATACATAAAAGTTATAGTTCTATGTAAAAACTTATATTCGTATTATCCCTTTTTCCTGCAGTATGCTTTTAATATTTACGGCGCCTATTTCCATAAGTTCATAAACAACTCTTACCGAAGGTTTGTTTATTTTTAAAATCCTGACAAGGTCAATCGGTGTACCTATAATTACCGAATCGCAGTTGGTGTTATTTATGGTAGTTTCAAGATCTTTAATCTGCTCATTGCTATAGCCCATTGCCGGCAGTAGAATGCCTATCTTCGGATATTTTTTATAAGTATCCGTAATAGTTTTTACAGTATAAGGTCTGGGATCAATTATTTCAGCCGCACCGTTATTACGTGCCGCAATAATACCCGCGCCGTATTCCATTTCGCCGTGTGTTAATGTAGGTCCGTCTTCAACTACAAGAACTCTTTTACCCTTTATTAATTCCGGGTGATCTACAGTTACGGGAGAAGCGGCTTCAATAACTTTAGCTTTAGGATTAACAGCTTTTATATTATCCCGGACAATTTTAATATTTTCTTCCTTTGCCGAATCAATTTTATTTATGATAGCTGCATCGGCAATTCTTAGAGAAGTGTTGCCCGGGTAGTAATACATTTCATGTCCTGCCCTGTGAGGATCAACTACGGTAAAAACGACATCCGATTTATAGAATGGAATATCGTTATTACCGCCGTCCCAGATAATTACATCAGCTTCTTTCTCGGCTTCCCTTAAGATAGCTTCATAGTCAACGCCGGCATAGATAACGCTGCCCATTGCAATATGAGGTTCGTATTCTTCCATCTCTTCTATAGTACATTCATATTTTTTAAGATCTTCAAGCGTTGCGTAGCGCTGCACTTTTTGCTTTACAAGGTCGCCATACGGCATAGGATGGCGGATTGATACGACTTTTTTACCGGCTTCCCGCAATATTTGCACAACTCTTCTCGAAGTCTGAGATTTACCAGAGCCTGTTCTAACTGCAATAACCGATACGACGGGTTTGGTGCTTTTTATCATTGTTTCATCATTACCAAGAAGCCTGAATGAAACACCCGCCGCATTTACAATCGAGGCTTTAGTCATTACATAATTAAACTGAACATCGGAATAAGAAAAAACAACTTCGTCTACTTTCAAATCTTTTATCAAATCCACAAGGTCCTTTTCATCATAAATTTTTATTCCTTCGGGATATAACTTACCTGCTAATTCCGGGGGATAAATCCTGCCGTCGATATTTGGAATTTGAGCGGCAGTAAAAGCGACAACATTATACTCATCATTATTTCTGAAATAAACGTTGAAGTTATGGAAGTCTCTTCCTGCGGCTCCCATTATGAGGATATTCTTACAGGACATGTCGGCACTCTTTTCCTTTCATCTCATTTCAATATTTGATTTTGGACACATTTTGGTATCCATTTCCGTATATAATTCATATAAATTTGAATTTTTATACCATATAAGATAAAAATTAAAAATATAAAAGTCTCCAAAGACTTTAAGAATTAATCTAAAAATATTTATTCATTTTTTGGAATGTTTATGGGGTTGGATGTGAGGCTCACATTGGAATGACGTCCACAACACACGAGTAAGCTTCCGGCTTAGATAATTTATCCTAGTTACGGGTTGAATTGATAAATATAAGTGTAACCACTTATCCAGCCCAATATACCTCCTACGATTAAGCCCAATGGTGCACCACCAAAAAAGTATACATAGTTACCACCCCATGTATTAGTTGGAGGGTTAATAAAATAAGCAGAGATACCTGCAAAAAGCCCTAATATCGCTCCAGGTAGAGCACCCAACGGCGCACCCAACCAATGATTTTTATAACTTACTTGCTTTATATTATTTATTGGCATACGGCAGTTAAGCGAATTAATTGTATCTATAATTGAAAACCTGGCCGTATTATTTTCAATAATAATATTTTCCGCTTCAATAGTCTTACCATCTTTTAATAAAATTATTCCTGCTTTAAAGTTATTGACAGAATATTTTAATTTTTTTATTTCCGATAATGCAATCACTTTATTTGTACTTTCAATTTCTTTTTTTATACAGTATAGAGTGTCACCTTCTATTTCAACATTATTACTACACATAAAAGTACTATCATTATTAAGGGTAAATTTAATTGTTTTACCATTGGCGCTTTTATTAAAGTCTTCATAAAATTCTTCTTTTGAGGGGAAATCACTTACAGTATAAGTTGATGAACAACCTATAAAGATTAATGGAATGAAAGTTATAATAATATAAATAATCTTCATATTCTTATTAATGCTATAAGGTAAGACTCACGCAATATTAAGACAGGTCGGGCAAATCTGCCCGGCTTACAAATTGGTTATTCAACGGTCACACTTTTTGCCAGGTTTCTGGGCTGATCAACATTCAAACCTTTCTTTACAGCAATGTGATATGCGAGCAGTTGAAGCGGCACTACAGTAAGAATAGGCATAAGCATTCTTATTGTATCGGGAATTTTAATCGAGTAATCTACAAGCTTATCAATTTCTGTATCATTCTCGCTTGCAATTGCAATAATCCTTCCGTTACGTGCTTTAATTTCCTGAATATTACTTAAGATTTTCTCATAGGTAGAATCTTTCGGAGCAATAAAAACTACAGGCATATCATCATCAATTAAAGCAATAGGCCCATGCTTCATTTCCGCTGCAGGATAGCCTTCTGCATGAATATAAGATATTTCTTTCAGTTTAAGAGCGCCTTCCAACGCAACCGGGAAGTTATAACCTCGTCCGAGATATAAGAAATTTTTTGTGTCTTTAAACTCATTTGCGATTTGCTCTATTTGATCATTCAATTTTAAAATTGTAGAAATTTTGCCCGGAAGAGATTGAAGTTCTTCGGCAATTGTTTTGCCGTCTACAAGGCTCATATCTTTTTTTCTGGCGATAAGCAGCGTTATCAAAGCCAAAACAACAAGCTGGGAAGTAAAAGCTTTTGTGGAGGCAACGCCTATTTCCGGGCCGGCATGGGTGTAAAC
>PLNZ01000126.1 GCA_003142915.1 Ignavibacteriales bacterium
CCATAAAGCGTATCTGCAGCTTCCATCGTTCTTTTATTATGAGTAACCACAATGAATTGAGTGTCTTTACTGAAATCATGGATAATCTTTGTAAACCGGTCTATATTTGCGTCATCAAGAGGAGCATCAATTTCATCAAGAATACAGAAAGGACTCGGTTTTACAAGATATATAGCAAAAAGCAGGGCTATCGCAGTTAAAGTTTTCTCACCTCCCGATAGCAACTCAATTGACGTGGGGCGCTTTCCTTTTGGCTTTGCAATAATCTCTATTTTCCCTTCTAAAGGATCAATATTTTCTTCAAGACGAAGATCAGCCTCGTCACCCGGATTAAATAATCCACGGAATATATTTACAAAGTTGGAACGAATTTTTTCAAAAGTCTCAATAAATTGAGTTTGAGCAGTTACATTTATTTCTTCAATAGTCTTTACAATATCTTTTTCCGATTCCAGAAGGTCCGTCCTCTGTTTTGAAAGGAATTCAAAACGTTGTCTCTCTTCTTCAAACTCGGAGTAAGCAAGAAGATTAATTGGACCAAGATTTTTTATTTGTTGTTTAAGCGAATGAACTTCTTCCGTACGCTGTTTATAATCAAACGATTCTAAATTTTCAAATGCTTTTGTTTCAATAGCAACAGAATAATTTTCCTGGATATTTTCCCGGAGCGTACTCATTTTCATTCCGATTTCATTTAACTTTAAATCGCTCGAATGAATCTCTTCGGAAGTTATTTCTTTTTCTTTCCTTATTATATTCTGCTGATCCTCTTTGTCTGATATCTGTTTCCTAATCTCTTTATATCGTAGGTCTATTTCCTTTTCCTCGTTAACTAGTTTTTCTTTACCCAGGTCTAATTCTTCAAACTCTGATTGTTTCTCATCAATAACATTTTCTAGTGAGTCAGACTCTTCAATTGATGAAGATATATCATATTCACGTCTTAAAATTGATTTTTTAATTGACTCAATCGTATCCTGTGCTCTTTCAACGGCATTTTCGGTATTTTTTTTCGCGCCAAGAAGTCTTTCATACTCCAGATTTATTTTATTCTGTTTGTCAATAACAAAATTGAATCCTTCTTCAAAGTTCCCGAACTCTTCTTCCAATTTCTTTTGCTTGGCTTCTTCTTCGCTTCTTTCTGACTTGCTTTTATTTAAAAGTAAACTTAAGCGTGTACGTTCATTATCAATGGCATTAGATTCTGCGGCAAGTTCATTTAACTCCTGCCTTGTTTTTTCAATTTCATCGCTTGCTTTTTTCTTTTCAAACTCGAATTGTGCAATTTGCTTTTCAACATTTGCCAAATCATTAATCATCAGCCTGCCGCGCTCTGAAAGAACTCTAAGATCTATTTCATTAATTTTAATTTCCGATTTTCCAATTTCCTTACGCAAACTTTCAAGTTCCGCTTCTCTTTGCGGAAATTCATTCTTTAATTTTTCAAGAAACTGTTTCCTGCCGAAAAGAGAGTCATCGGGTTGGAGTGCCGAACCGCCTTCTATATTGCCGGATTTACTAATATAGTCGCCCCCAAGTGTTGCAAAATTAAATCCGGAATATCTTTCAGATAATCTAAATGCTGTCTCAAGTGAATCTACAATAACCGTTTTATTAAGCATCCTGTCAAAAAAAGGTTTCCATTTATCTTCTGTCTGAATAAATTGAAAAGCCCACCCTAAAAATCCTTTTTCCTTACCAAGACTTTTGGCTTTTTTATTCTGTGACCAGTTTTGAATTTTTTCAAGTAAAGTTTTTCCCCGGTTATCATCAAAGCCCGATACATAGAATGAAGCTTTACCCACTTCGTTATCCTTCAAATACTTAATTCCGTTTTTTAGATCATCAAGCGTTTCAACGAGTATATCATTCAAATTATTTTTGAGCGAAGCTTCTATTGCAAAGCGATAGTCGTCCAGGGAATTTCCTATATGCGCAAGCAAAGTTTTGTCGCCTTTTGCCCAATTATTGTTTTCAAGCAATGCTTTTGCGCCTTTAGATACTCCCTCAAGATTATCAATTAAATTCTGTATTAAGTTAATCTTTTCTTTTAAATTATTAAGAACGCTTTTATACTCAAGCTCTTTTTCTTTGATTGAGTCTAAATGCTTTTCAAGATTTTCTTTTTCTTTATATTTCTGAGAATAAACCGCTTCCGCTTCGGCAAGTTTCCGTTCCGCTTCATTTTTTTCCTGGTCAAGCTCTTCAAGATATCCTACGGTCTTGGCAATATTATTTGTAAATGATGATATTTTCTCATTCAGTTTATTTATTGAGACATTTTTAGTCTCAAGAGATTTTTCAACATTAGAAAATTCATTTTCTTTATTTGTTATCTCTTTGAATCTTTCCATCAGAATATCGGAATGCTGCTTTAAAGCGTTTCTCTTCTCATCCAAATCTGTTCTAAATTTATCAAGAGTTGAAAAAATCTCGAGTTTCTCCGTCTCTTTAGCCGAAATCTCAACTTTAAATCCCTCTATGGCAGCGCTGCTGTCGTTAATTAATTCTTCAGCTTCTTTAAATTGATATTTTAATTCATCAAGCTCCTGTTTATAATGCTCAATATTTCTTGCGAGNNAAAGTTATTTCAGATCGTTTACCACTTAATTGATATTCAATTTCGGTTAAATCGGATTTAATAATTTTTATCTCATCTTCCAATTGAGCCAGTTCTGAATCAATCTCAATTTTCTTCTTAAAATCGATCTCTTTTTTATCTTTTATTTCGGCTTTCTGTTTTATAAATAAAGCCATTTCTCTTTCGGCCAAATCAAGTTCAAGTTCACGTAGTGTAGAAGATATCTTATTATACTTATCAGCTCTTTTCGCTTGGCGTTCCAGCGAGTTGACTTTCTTTTCAATTTCACTTACAATATCATTTACACGGGTTAAATCAGCTTTTACTTCATCTAACTTTCTTAAAGCAAGTCTTCTGCGAAGTTTATATTTGTTTACACCGGCGGCTTCTTCAAACATATTGCGGCGTTCATCTGCTTTACTGCTTAAAATATTTTCTATCATCTTAAGTTCTATTACAGAATAAGCATTTGTCCCCATGCCCGTATCCATAAAAAGATTTGTTATATCTTTCAGACGGCAGACATTCTTATTAAGAAGATACTCGCTTTCACCGGATCTAAAAATTCTTCTTGCTATAGCAACTTCTGAATACTCGGTCGGCAGTGCTCCCTTATTATTTTGTACGGTAAGTGAGACTTCCGCCATACCCATTGGCTTCCTATTAGTAGTGCCGTTAAAGATAACATTCTCCATCTTATCGCTTCTCAAAGTACTGCTTTTCTGTTCGCCAAGACACCAGCGAATAGCATCTACAATATTTGTCTTACCGCAGCCGTTTGGTCCAACTATAGAGGTAACACCCGGATTAAAATTCACTTCCGTTTTTAAAGCAAAAGACTTGAATCCTAATATTTCGAGTTTCGATAAATACAATTATTTATTACCTAAATAGATTATATTGTTTAATTGTAAGTTGGAGATAATCTACAACTGAATTTTTTATCTGGTAGTATAGCAGTATTCCTCCAAGGATAACTAAAATGAAAATAATACTATAGAAATATACACTGCCGGGATTTACATCAAAAATAACATATATCCCCTTCATTAATCTATAAAATACCCAGATTGCGAACGCCGACAAGCCTATATAAATATATAAGTTGACAATATCTGCACTTAATAAGCGATAAAGAACTATTCCGGCGGGGATAAGAAGAATAAACGGAAGCAATGACCATATAACCGAAAAATAAACACTGGAATAAAAAACTCTGTTTCTTACGAAGAAGGAAGCTGTTTTAACAATTAAAGTAATAACACATATTGCAACTAAACAGAAAGCAGTGAACAAAATTAATGCCCCGGCAGGATGCCATGCCAAATAACTAACATCTTTTATAATTTTTGTACTGCCGAACGATAAAAGAAGTTTTTCGAAGACCACGCTTTCTTTAAAATAAAACAATAAATTACATATTATAAGAGAAGTAACTGCCGATACTATTAATGCCAGTACAGTAGTGTGATAACCTGACATAATTCTTTGATCACGTACATCGGAAAAAAAATTGTATGGCCTTAATAAGGCTCTTGAAGAATCTTCCCTAAATTTTCTACCTGAATTGACCAGGATACCAATACCTAATGCCAGCAACAGACCGTATAAAATAAACACTATAGGAGCATCGTCTTTCTTACTGCCGATAGGAATTGTTACTTTTTCCGTGTTATGAAAAAGTGAGTAAATTACTTTAAATCCTAATCTGTCTGTTCCTCTTTCCTCATTACAAATACCAATCTGGTAAACATTATCTTTATTATAACCTGCAGAAAGAGAAGCGTAATCTCCACGATAATCAAACATAGTATTAATAAAATAACCGGCTAATGGATTATTTCCGGCAAACTCAATTAAATCCTCAAAAAATTTTGCCTGGGCTTCAAATGAATGATCATTTACATAGCCATTGGTATTTCCAATGTTCACAATATAAGTAGCGCCGCTTATAAAAACTTTACCTGTGCCTAAATTACTTTGCAACTGTTTCAACTTATCGGAAAAAGAATTTACCGGGCTATTAAATATTTCTACTCCATATAAATCAACATTGTCGATTGGTGAAATATTAAATCCGTTAAATGAGGCGTAAACCAGCTTATTAGTATTAGATTTAATTATTCCGGCAAGATTTTTAATTAAAGATATATGAGCATCCGATTTTGTTAAATAAGAATCGCCTAAACCAATAGCTCCTACTGCCGAATATCTTTGATAAGCAGTAATAAAATTGAAAAGATAATTCCTGCATCTATTAATAAAATTTTGATCTTGCGCTAATTGTTCCGGTATTGAAACCAAAGGCAATTCAATAAAAGCAACCAAACCGTATTTTTCACATAGACTTAAATAATAAGGATTTGGAATAGATTTAGAAAATTTTACGCAATTAAATCCTAATTCTTTAATCATTCTAATGTCTTTTTCCATCAGATCGTAGCCTAACATATTACCATATTCCGGGGAAGATGGTACATAAGTAACGCCGTTTAGCGTAAATGGTTGTCCGTTAAGAAATATAAAATTAGTACCGGATTTTAAAGAAAATATTGCAAGTGAACGCTTTGTCCTGTCTATTAACATACCTCCATTCCATAACTCAAAATACACCGTATATGACTGTGGGCTGGAAGGAGACCAAAGAGTAGGTGAAATTAAATCTATTGTCTGGAATATATCTCTTTCTCTATTAGGAATTAACTGGAATGAATAATCGGCAGTGGATGTAACAGAACCTCCATTAGGCGAAATAAATTTTACTCTTAAAACAAATTGGTTTTGTGAAGCCAGCGTATCTGAAGATTTTGAAAATTCGTTATTATATATTTTGGAAAAAATGCTGACTCTTGATCTATTAGTGCCGGATTCATAATTGGATAACAAATTAAGGTCGGAAATAGAAACATTTGGTAGAAGCTGTATATAAACATCTCTTATAATTCCGCCAAAATTCTGCGGGAATAAAAATCTTTGCTTTAATGGAATTGTTTCTCCCGAATCTAACCTATAATATAACCTTACCGAAAGGACATTTCTCCCATCTGATCTTAAAATATCTTTTGGAAGGTCAAATTGGAAAGGAACTTCTCCGCCGGAATGTCTGAATATAATCACACCGTTCATCGATATATCTGCCGTGTAATTTAAACCAAGAAATACCAGTTTCATTTTATGATTTTGTATATCGCTTTTTGATAAATTAAAATATTTATCGAAAATCAGTTCTCCATCACCCTGAAAAATTGAAGGTATTGAGACTGAAACCTTTTCATCCTCCTTTGAATTTGGAGAATAAACTTCCCAGGTTCCGTCTAAGGGAATAATTGATCTGGTAGAACCAATATCAAAAAATGAAGAATCAGAACTTTTTATCTGATAATCCGGTAACTCCTTAAAAATTATTTGTCCTGAACTGGATTTAGCTAAGAAACTTATTAATAAAAGAATAGTAAAGAAGATATTTTTGGGTAAGCCCATCCGTGAAATGCGTCCTATTTATGAAAATTAATCCAACAAATATAGTAAAGAAAGGGAGGGAAATCAATGTTGTGTTTAGGGCGGCTTTTACTAAAACAATAATCGGCCGCCCTGCTTAATTGATTTTATTATAACAACTTATGCGGCTTTTATAATTTCAATAAATGATTCTGATTTTAAACAGGCGCCTCCGACTAATGCGCCATCTATATCCTTTTGAGACAATAACTCTTTTGCATTATCTGGTTTAACACTTCCACCATATTGAATTACTAACTCCTCAGCTATTTCATTTGAATACAATGACTTAACTAATCCGCGGATAAAAGCATGAACATCTTCTGCTTGTTGAGGAGATGCCGTTTTACCAGTACCAATTGCCCAAACAGGTTCATAAGCAATAATTATTTTTTGCATTTCGGCAGAAGATATATTTTTCAGCCCTTCGGTAATCTGTCTTTTAATAATATCATTGGTTACTTCGCTTTCTCTTTCCTGCAAAGATTCACCAACACAGAAAATAGGTAGTAAATTACTTTGCAATGCCTTTTTGATTTTTTTATTAATAACTTGGTCGGTCTCGCCGAAAATAGTTCTTCTTTCCGAATGACCTAAAATAACATATTCACATCCCGTATTCTTTAGCATTGAAGCAGAGATTTCTCCCGTAAATGCACCGTTTTCTTCAAAGTACATATTTTGTGCGCCCAGTTTTATAATAGATTTTTTTAAAAGCGAATTTGCTTCGCTTAAAGATGTAAATGGAGGACAAACAATAACATCACAATTCACTTTTTCATTACTTAAACCGCTGATTAATTTAGATATTAAGTTTTGTGATTCAGATAGATCATTATTCATTTTCCAGTTGCCGGCAATAACTTTTTTACGCATTTTTTCCTCTTCGTTTTTTTAATTAAAGTAGTTCTATTTTTATATATTTAAACTTACTAAAGAAGAGTTTCTACATCAATTTTTCTTACTAAAAAGAAATAATTTATTTTGAGTACTTCTAAAAACTATTGAATTTGACATTCAGAAAGCCAAAGATCTTCGGATAACGGGTTTTGTCGGCATTATAAAGAGTTTTTGGAAGTGCCATTTTGTAAAAAATTAATCGTTAGCAAACGTATAAGTAGAAAATTTTACTGATTTTATATAATAGAGCTATTAATTGGAAGCAAAATTGATTTTTAAAAAAATCCCCAAACAGGTTATAATACTTGGATTAATCAGTCTTTTTACAGATATAGCAAGTGAAATGCTATATCCTGTTACTCCCATTTTTTTAACAGCGGTTCTTGGTGCATCCATGGCAGTAGTGGGAATTATTGAAGGGATTGCGGAATTTACCGCAGGGCTGTTAAAAGGATATTTTGGAAAAGTTTCTGATAAATTAGGTAAACGGTCTATCTTTATAACAATAGGATATTCCCTATCCGCTTTGGTTAAACCGTTGCCGGGAATTTTCCCGTTTATTACTACTGTAGTTTTTTCCCGGGTTTCAGACCGCATCGGAAAGGGTATTAGAACAGCCCCAAGAGATGCACTACTTGCTAGTTATGCCGCCGAAAATACTGGCGCTATATTTGGCTTTCACAGAGGAATGGATACTTTGGGTGCGGCTATTGGTCCAATTTGTGCCTTGATTCTATTACATTTTTATCCGAATAATTTTGCGCTAATATTTCTTGTCGCTTTTATACCTTCAATGATTGCAATAACATTTACATTCATAGTAAGAGACAAAAAGGTTTTAGTTGCACAAAAAAAACAATATTACTATTCGGTTCTTTGGAAAAGCTCATCTTTTCAATTCAAGGTACTAATATTTCTCATCACAATTTTTTCATTGGTAAATAGCAGCGATGTCTTTCTGATTTTAAAATCACGGAGCGTCTTACATTCAAGCACACTGGCAATATTGGGTTATATCATCTATAATTTTGTTTATGCTTTCACTTCATACCCGCTGGGAAAATTATCAGATAGGCTTAGCAAAAAAAGCGTTTTCGTTTTAGGCTTATTAATTTTTTCTGTAGTTTATTTTGGCTTTGCTTTAACCACTAATTTAAATTTTGTTTGGGGACTCTTTGTGCTGTATGGAATCTTCGCTGCTTCCACAGAAGGTGTTGCAAAAGCTTGGGTTTCAGACTTGATACCCGATCAAAACAGGGGAACTGCAATAGGGCTTATGACTATGCTTTCCAGCTTCGCAATGATGCTCGGTTCTTTCCTAACCGGGCTATTATGGGATAAGTTTGGCTCTACGTTGCCTTTTCTTATATCATCTTGTATAAGCGCGGCAACAGCATTAGCCTTTTTATTCATAAAAGTAAATAAAAAATAATTTGATTGTGCCTGTGATATTATTAATTCTTGCTATAATATATCGCCGGGTAAAAGATACCCTAAATAACAGACGACGTTCCAATTATGCATTAAATTAATTAAAATTCTCTTTTAAGAAAACCATAATAGCCTTATTAAAAAATTCGGGGTTTTCAACTGGAGACATGTGTCCGGCACCGGGAATGGTTATAAATTTAGAATTCTTAATTTTTTCCGTCATTTTTCCCATTGCAAAGGGTGGAGTAAACTTGTCTTCTTCTCCGCAAACAACCAGAGACGGAATTTTAATCTTTGATAAATATGGAGTAACATCCGTTCTGCCCTGCATAGCAAGCAGGCAGCCCTTCACACCTATAGAATCAGAATTTAGAGCCTTACTTAATATTTCATTATATTCCCTTGCCGAACTACTAATAAAACTTTCAGCAAAACAATTAGGAACAAATCCGGTAATGAATTTTTGGACTCCCTCTTGATTAATTTTTTTTATCCCTTCGGCTCGTTTTAATTTGCCTTCATCAGTATCCGCTTCGGATTTTGTATCACAAAGTATTAATCCGCCAAGCTTATATTCCATTCTCTCGGCGCCTCTCAAAGCAATATANNTATAATAAATTCTAAATCATCCACAAAAGATTCCATTGTAAATTGACCATCACCGGCAGGGGAAACACCCATACCGCGAATATCATAAGCAACACAATAATATAAGGATTTTAGCTCATTTATCTGTTTATCCCACATGTGGTGTTCAAACGGAAAGCCGTGAATAAATATTATTGGCTTTCTTTCTGATTTGCCCATAGTAAAAATTTGAATTCCTTGTTTTGGCATATTAATCACCCATAATCTTGAAATTTTATCTTATATTTGCAATAAAACAAAATTAAACATTCTGTTTAGCAAATAAAACTTAACAACAATTAAAAATAAATTGTTTGCAAAATCTTTCGCGGATTGACATTTTAGTTAACTTAATCAATAAATACAATTATCTCTTAAGACCTTTTCATAATGAAAATTGCTTTTATATGCTCTGAAGCGGTTCCTTATGCTAAAACCGGCGGTTTAGCAGATGTTGCGGGCTCTCTTCCAAAAGCTCTGGAGCAATTAGGGTGTGAAGTAAAGCTTTTTATACCCAAATATTACTCAATAGAAGAATCTGAATTCGGGTTACATTACAATTGGGAAATTGGCGAAATTCCTATCAAAATTTATAACCACACACGGTATGCGCATGTTTATCAATCTATTCTACCGGGTTCTTCAGTTGAAGTAAATTTTATTGATTGCCCGCATTATTTTCACAGAGACCAGATTTATACAGACGGATTTGATGAAGATGAGCGGTTTATACTTTTTTGCCGCGGTGTTATAGAGGCGCTTCAAAGATTAAAATGGTCCCCGGATGTAATTCACTGCAATGACTGGCAAACCGGTTTAATACCGCTATACTTAAAAGAGAATTATGCCTGGGATATATTATTTAAATCAACTGCAACGATCTTTACTATTCACAATATTGGATACCAGGGAAGATTTTCAAGAAATACAGTTAAAAATGCTTTAATCAAAGAAAAATTATTTTATCCTGAAAGCCCGATTGAATATCAAGGTGATTTTTCTTTTATGAAAACCGCAATAATGTTTTCCGATGTAATAAATACGGTAAGCAAAACGTATGCAAAAGAAATATTAACATCCGAATTCGGATGTGGAATGGAAACCGTTTTAATGCAAAGGAAAGATCACCTTTACGGTATTTTGAATGGTGTTGATTATTCAGAATGGGACCCGGAGATTGATAAATTTCTACCGTCACATTATTCTTTAAATAATCATGAAGGGAAAGCAAAAAACAAACAATATCTTTTAAACAAATTTGGATTAAAATTTAACAACGATGTCCCAATTATTGGAATTGTATCAAGAATGGTAAGCCAAAAGGGATTCGACCTGGTAGAAGATGCTTCGAAAGATTTAATGAAGTTAAACGCCCAATGGATAATACTCGGAAGCGGCGAGGATCGTTATGAGGAAATGTTTAGAAACCTTCATTTATCTTACCCGGATAAAGTTGCTGTCTACATAGGCTTTAACAACGAACTTTCGCATCTTGTTGAAGCTGGTGTTGATATGTTCTTAATGCCCTCTCTTTATGAACCATGCGGCTTAAATCAGATATACAGCTTAAAATATGGTACTGTACCTATCGTTAGAAAGATTGGCGGTCTTGCCGATACAGTATATGATTGGTTCGAATGTAAATTAAACGGAAATGAAACCGGAACAGGATTCACATTTTATAATTATGACTTTAAAGCTCTTCTTGAAACTGTAAAAAAAGCTATTAACACTTTTGCCGATAAGAAAACTTGGGGGAAAATTCAAACAAATGGAATGAAAGAAAATTTCTCCTGGCAAACATCCGCAGGAAAATATTTAGAATTATATAACGATATTGTAAAAAAGAAAAAATTATAAAATAAAAGTGCTGTTGTAAGGTACCCCAAAAATTAAAATAATTTTCTCCAATTATGGATTCCAAACTAAAACAAGATATGGAAGAAATATTCAGGACTTCTAATTCACCCAATGAATTATTCGATACATTCAGGGTTGCAATAGAAAGAAAAATAAATAATGAAGAATTATATAAAATTTTGCTCCGTAATAAAGCTCTTTCCGTCGATGAAATTATCATGTTTACTGAGAAAATTTGTAAAGAATTCCCTGAACTTTCCTATCATATATATTTTTGTGTCGGTCAATTATTAGAATCCATTTCAACATACGGCAAGCATAACGAAAGCGCACTTCAATACTTTGAAAAGGCTGCTGATATTAAACCCGGGTCCGAGGAACCATATCTTGCAATTGCAAAGATGTACAATAATGAACTTAACATTCCGGGATTTGAAACAGTAACAAAAATAATTGAAGACGGTATAGCGCGGGTGAAAATAAAAAGCTCACTCTGTTTTGCGCTTGCCGGACTTTTAATAAAAAAGGGAGAAAAAGAAAAGGGCTTGAACTTTAAAAAACTGGGAGAGATTTATTTGAGAGAAGGAAATTAAAACTTATCTCTAATAATTTTTTTAATAGTAATAACCTATCGAAAAATAAAAGAATGTATCCCCAAAACTAAGCGGATTTTTAGGCAGGTTTTTAACAAATAAGAAGCTTTTCCCGGTTGAAAAATCTGCAGGTCCTATCGGTGTATCAAAAGACAACGATGCACCGATGCCGTGTCTTAAATCTGCGAAATGAATTTCTTCCGGCTCCGTCCAGGTAGATCCAAGATCATATCTTAACTTAAAATAGGTATCAAAAAAAATTTTGAAAGGAATTTCATACCGGTACTCGAGCGAAGTTAGAAAAATCTGCCTTCCTCTGAATTCATTATCTCTCATACCGAAAAAACTGCTTTGACCGCCAAGTGAATACTGTTCGCTAAGTGGGAGAGTGTTATCCGCAAAGCCCATCATAACCCTGGGCGATAATGTTTGTACACCGGCAAAAGTAAAATATCCTTTATAATCGAAATTAAAATTCGTATAACCTACACTTCCTCCCAAAATTTTCCCTGCCAATTCATACTCACCTTTAAAATAAAATCCTTTTAGAGGATAAGGGTATCTATCCTGGGTATCTATTGTAGAGCTTGCTTTTATTGATACAATTTTGATATTATATGGCACAACTGTCTGCGGCTGAAGATTATCAACATCGTCGAATTGATATTTACCCTCAAAAATCAAATTGCCAAAACGCTCTACTTGTGTACCTACAGAAAAAGATCCACCGTAAAATGTCTGGTTGTATTCGCCTGTTTGATCCCGGGTAAACGTTGAAGCAGAAGTTGATGGAACATCTGCATATGTATATATATCTTCGCTTCTGTAAAATGCATTAACCTTATAAGTAAGATATGTATTAAAAATTCTGTATGCTTTTTGTTCTAAACTCACTGCTCTCTCCCTTGAACTTTCGAACAAAAGTAATCCTAATTCGGTACCGCTTCCAAAAAGATTTTCATTAACAAAATCGAGACTCAATTGTACTTTATCTTCGTTATCTACTCTAAAACCCACCCTTACTAGGTTTTCAGGTTTTTCTCTAACTTGAATTAACAGGATGTTTTTGCCGTTATTCCTCTTGATGTTAAGAAATATATCATCAAATAAATTAGTGCTGCGTAAATTTATCAGCCCTTGTTCTATGTTCCTATAATTAAAATAATCCCCCTCCTTCAGTGGTATCTCGCGTGTTATAATTGAAGAACTGGTATAGCTATTCCCTTCTATTTCAATTCCCGATATTTTACCCTCGTCAAAACTTAAGCTCAATTCAGTTGAATCTTGATCGAAGCTTACTTCTCTAAGTTCAGCTAAAGAATAACCTTTCTCTCTATATAAATTCAATATTTGAATTATTTTCGAAACTATTTTTTCGGCATTATATGGTTTATTAAGCAGTGGTGTTAGTAGCGAATCAACATGGTATTTATTAATTAATGTAATTCCATTACATATTACTTTTTGTATTACCGGATTGTATTCATAAATAAACTTTAATGTGGAATACGTAGGATAAAAATTAACTATCACTTTTATGTCTTTATAAATACCCTTGGAATAAAGTGAATAAATATCTGTTAATATTTCTATATTGGATACGGAATCCCTGGTAGAATATTTTTGTAAAAATGGTTCTTCCACGTCGGAAGCATTCTTGTCAAGTAAAATGTTTTTTATATAATATTCATTGATATTCAAATTCTTCCTAAACACTGAGTCTATTCCTGATTTTATACCGGCTAAACGAGGAAGCGTAGATTGATATCCCTCAGCAATTACTGCTTCTATATCGGAAAAGTCATTATTTGTTCTTTCTTTTAAATTTGGAGCAATAACATCGTTTGCAGAATCTAGTTGATATTCATCTAATAGTTTCATCGGAATACTGACAACCTGATCGGCGACTGCCCAGGGAAGAGAAAGCTCACTTTCCGTGTGCAACGGACTCGTAGTATTGACTGCAATTACAAAATCAGCTCCTAAACTTAATGACGCCTTCACCGGGATATTTGCAACCAGCCCGCCGTCTACTAATAAAAGCGAATCTATTTTAATAGGCGACAATAAAAACGAAACACTTGAGCTGGCTCGCATCGCTTCACTTAAAGAACCCTTTCCAATTATTACCAGCTGGCCGGTAACAAGATCGGTACATACAGCTCTAAATTTCCCATTCAATTCATCAAAGCTTGAATCAACATGAATTGGCGCCTGAAATGCAAGAAGATTCAAAAAACTCGCCATTTTCTGGCCGTTATTTAATGACGTTGGCAAAATCGGTTTAAATCCTTCCCAACGTAAAGAAAAAATAGCTTTGTCTTCGGTAATTTTTTGATCTACAAATAACTCACTCCTGTTGGTTTCTCTATCTGACGCAAGAAGCGCATCCCAATCAGTATTCACTATAATTGAATCAATTTGATCAAAGCTATATCCGGCAGCATATAATCCGCCAACTATACTGCCCATGCTTGTTCCGGTTATGATATTGATTGGAATATCAGCTTCTTTTAAAGCTCTAAGAACACCTACTTGAGATAGCCCTCTAGCCCCTCCTCCGCTTAATACTACCGCTACTTCAGGTTCCTGTTTGGGAATTGTTTTTGTTAAACCGAAAGGTAAGTTTTCTGTTCTGCACTCAACCGAAATTACTTTTGTTGTTTGCGCAAAAGAACGGGAAATTAAAAACAATAAGATAAAAAAAACTATTTTTTTAGAGATAGCCATTTACTTATTTTTATTAGCGTTTTCTTTTCTGTTGCTGTGCCTTCGTGTTTTGTTCTGCAGCCTCCATCATCCTCGACATAAATCCTTTGCTCTTTTTGGGATTTTTCACCGGTACCAGCTCCATCCCATCATGTTTCTGATTAATATAATATTGCTGCGCTATTGAAAANNAGGAAAATCGGCATTATATAAATCAATGACTGCTGTTTAGGATCTTTCACGGACATCTTTTGTTGAACGAACGTAGTAATCCCCATTAACAACGCCAAGCCACTGACCTGATCTATCCCGAAGAACGGGAGTTTAAAAGGTAACGTAAAAATAGTATCTGGGCGGGAAAGGTCTGTTATCCAAAAAACAAATGGCTGCTGCCTTAACTCAATTGCCACTTTTAATAATCCCCATAATGCAATAAAAATCGGCATCTGCAAAAGTAACGGCAAACATCCGCCCGCGGGATTCACTCCATAAGTTGAATAAAGTTTCATCGTTTCTTTATTCATCTTCGGCGCATCGTCCTTATACTTCTCTTTCAATTCAGTTATCTTGGGCTGCAACATCTGCATCTTTTTCATTGATTGAAAACTCGACTTGGTAAGCGGGTACAAGATTAATTTAATTATCAATGAAAAAACAATTATGACCACACCATAGTTTGGAATAAATGCATGCAGCATATTAAACAATGGTAACAATAAATAAAGAGAAATAAATCGGATGAGAAACTTAAGCCCTAAAAAATTTCCAAACTCAACAATTTCGTCAAAATTATGACCATAGGCTTTTAATATATTATAATCTGCCGGACCAATATAAATGGTGAAACTTTTTTGTTCGAAATCTGAATTATTAAAAGGAATTATTAAGCGGATATTATAATAAGTATTCAATCCATTATTATCAATACTTGATTTAAATCCCTCTATATAGGCTCCATCCACATCGGAAGGGCTTTGTGGCGCAATAATGGCTGCAAAATATTTATCCCTTACTGCAGCCCAGTCGACCATTCCGTTGAAATCTTTTTCAGCTTTTTCTCCAACCTTAGGTGCATCAACAACTACGTGATCACCACCATAATATACGCTTGCATTTGAATAGGTTGTTTCATCAACTGAATTTTCTTCTACACTTCTTAAGCCCTTGCTCCAAACAAAGTCAATATCGTTATTACTAATAACATCGTTCAACCCGGCAAATTTTAGGTCGCACTTCATACTATATTTATCACCGTAAAAGATAAAACTCTTTTCAAGATATTTTTTATCTGCTACCTTTAATGTATAAATAATTACTAACGAATCTTTACCGGTTAGTTTATAGTAAGATTTAGATGCGTTGGAATTAAAATCAAGCTTAGAAGTATTAATTGCTTTGCCGTCTGAGGAAACAAACGATAAATCCGGTCCGCCGCCGTCTTCCGGATAGTTTATCAACTGAACGTGCGTATTATAAAAATCTTTACTTAAATCGGATTTTTTACTAAACCAGTTTTTATAATTTTTCAGAAAGTACTTTTTGATGTCGCCGCCCTGGCTGCTCAGTTCCAATTGAACCAGATCATTTTCAACTGTGATAATCTGTTCTTTACCTGATGGCGGGGGAAAATATTTACCGTAAGAAGTGCTATCGCTTTTACCGGGGTTAATCCTTGATATGCTTTCTGTTCCCTGGTTTTTATTCTTTTCTTTTCCCCCTTCCGTTACTGATTTTATTTTAGTCGTATCATAATTAATTGAGGTAGTGTCGGGTTTCCCGGTTTGTTCGGGCTGCTTCGGTGAACTTAAATAAAGCCAGAGAATTAGAACCGCACCGATTAACACAAAAGCTATTGTCGTTTGTTTGTCCATTCCATATCCATTATTCTAGAGGGTCAAATCCCCCTTTATTAAAAGGATTGCATCTTAAAATTCGCCACACTGCTTTAGCCCCGCCTTTAAATATTCCATATTTTTCAATTGCTTGTATTGCGTATTCTGAGCAGGTTGGATAAAATCTACAAGAAGGCGGTAAGAGCGGAGATAAATATTTTTTATAAATCTTTATAAAAAAAACTAATACTCTCCACATTAGAGCCTGCTTGCAATTTTTGTCATTATCTCAAAAACATGCGGCATTATTTCTTTATAGCTTAAAATTTTATTTCTTTCCTCACTTAAGATATTGGCAGAAAAAACAATTTTAAGTAAAACACTTTTTCTTAAACTAACTTCGGTAAGTATTTCTTTATTTAATCTATAAGATTCTTTGATTAGCCTTTTAACTTTATTTCTCCAGACTGCGCTTCCCAGTTTTTTACTGACCACAGGTGCAATTTTTACTCCGCTTTCTTCAGCTTTTTTTTCAATTATGTAATGTGCGCGTAATACTTTATCGGATGAATAAATTATTCTGCCTGTAGAAAATATAAGTTCAAAATCATTCCTTTTTTTTATTCTTTCACGTGATGAAAGACTAAAATGTTTCAATTTTCTTATTTCTCATCGCTTACAGTTAGCTTTTTTCTTCCTCTTAATCTTCTTCTTGCCAATACTTTACGGCCATTTTTTGATTTCATTCTTTCTCTGAAACCATGCTTATTTTTTCTTTTCCTAATACTTGGTTGAAAAGTCCTCTTCATATTATAACTCCTTTTATCACAAAGACTGTAAAATTAAATAATCGTACGCAAATATACAATAATCAATATTTCCTTTCATAATGATTACTTTTCAAAATAAACGAATTTTTGATATATTATTTAAAAATTAATTAGGAAAGCAACCCTTTACTTCCTATTTTTTCGTTGAGTTGGGAGGTTAAAATTTCTGTGAATATGTTGTGGATAATTTTGTTTTGTGAAAACGTTTCACAATAACAGAAGCCGCATATTTGTCATTTTCACTTTGTTTGTTGTGACGGTAAATCAAAAACACTGCCATAACTGTTTTTAATACAATATTTTACAGCCTAACATTTAATGTTGGCAAGTTGTTGATAACATTGTGCGCTATCAATATTTTTATTGAAACATTCGAAAAATTGAAGACTATTTGTCTTTCAATTGTTGATAAGTTTTTATGAATGAGATCATAATTTCAAAGAAAAAATTCCTTCTGGAACCCGCTGCAATATGGAGAGATTGCCTTAGAGCAATTAAAGATAACGTTACTTTAATGACATATAACACCTGGTTCGTACCAATTAAACCTATAGAATTGTTTAGCTCTACCTTAAAAGTTCAGATTCCAAGCCAATTCTTTTGGGAATGGATCGACGAACACTATAATACACTAATAACTAAAACCATTCATGATGTTATTGGACCCGAAGCAAAGCTTGCATATGTAATATCTGATGAAAAGGATATTGAAGAGGTTCCTGCCGTGGTTATTAACAATTCAATGAACGCACCTATTGTTAGCGAAATATCAAAACCAAAACAAGACTTTGAATCTTTTTTAAATCCAAGATATACTTTTGATAATTTTATAAAAGGAGAAGGCAACCAATTAGCCCGGGCAGCAGCCGGAGCTATCAGCGATAATCCCGGGGGAACCTCTTTTAACCCGTTATTTGTTTATGGCGGCGTTGGATTGGGAAAAACACACTTAATTCAGGCAATTGGAAACAAGATTTTACAAACCATCCCGGAAAAAAGAGTTATATATCTTTCGGCAGATATGTTTACTGTTGAGTTTGTAGAATCAATTCAAAATAATACCCTAAATGATTTTTCTAATTTCTACAGAAAAATGGATGTCCTTATAATTGATGATATCCAATCCTTAATTGGAAAAGAAAAAACACAGGATTTATTCTTTCAGATATTTAACACTCTTCATCAATTAAGAAAACAAATAATTTTATCAAGCGATAAACCCCCAAAAGACTTAAAAGGTCTTGACGATCGTCTAATTTCTCGCTTTCAATGGGGATTAACTGCCGATATTCAACCCCCGGACTTGGAAACAAGAATTGCCATCCTTAAAAGAAAATCAGAAGATTATGGAATGTTGATATCTAACGAAATCATAGAATATATAGCAAATAATATAACCTCAAACATCCGCGAACTTGAAGGTTGTCTAATAAAATTGCTTGCAAATGCATCGTTAAATTCTAAAGAGATCAACCTTGAACTAACAAAAAGTATCGTAAAGGAAATCGCTACCGATATTAAAATAAATATAACCATTGAAGATATTACCAAGTGTGTATGCGTTTATTTTAAAATAGATGAAAACAAAATTCGGGATAAAACGAGAAGAAAAGAAGTGGTAATGGCACGGCAAATAGCAATGTACCTATCCAAAGAACTTACAAAATCTTCTTTGAAAACTATCGGCTTGCATTTTGGCGGAAGAGATCATTCTACGGTTATTCATGCTTACAATTCTATCGAGTCTTCTATGCAGACTGATTTACAACTAAAAGATACTTTGAATTCTTTAAGAAATAATATTGAACTTAACTGCTCTTAAAAATATTAAAATAACATGGTAAATTAAAAGCTCCGCAAAAACGGAGCTTTTAATTTTTAAACTGTAATTTTCTTAATCGTTTTGTGCAGATTTTTATTTTGCCCTATGTGCATATATTGTTAATAATATCTTGTCTAAATGTTTATTATTAACATAAGGCAAATAACTCTATATTTATCTACAATTTATTGACAATTAAAAATTATTGAAAGTATCCAACGGTAATCAAATTTGAATATTATAACATATATTAACATATCAACAGTGTTATTAATTATTATTAATATTTTAAATATATATATTAATAATAATAATTATGTTGATAGATGTTTTTGAGAGTAAACAAAGATAATTTACTTGTCTGTCGAAACAAGTACTTGAAATTTTTATTTCCTGTTTTAATAATTATTTGATGTTGATTATTAGAAACATTTAAGCTAATTTTTATTATGATAAATCGTACTAAATTTTATAATAATAATTTAAAAGAGAGTACTATGAAAACATGGTTACTTTCAACAGGGATTATGGTTCTAACGGCATTATTATCTATGGGATGCTCTAGTTCCATAAATAATAACATAACGATTAATAATTTATCCGAGGGCGATGTTTATGTAAACTTTAGAGGATCTGTTATAGATATAGCTTCCGGACAAACATCGGTTATAAGCAATATTCCCAAGGGTAGTTATACTTATTCTACTACGTATAATGTACCTGCCGGAGTATCTGGCTCAGCTACGGAGGGAAATATGACAGGTACGCTTATTGTGAACGCAGGGACAAAGATTCTAATACTTTATTCCAGCACACTTTTAGGCGGAACATATACAATCTCTGTTAGTATTTCGGATAGCGACAATCAAACTCAAACTACAAGTCCGAACATCGCTTTGCCGGGTCAAACTGAACGGAAAACAAACCTAAATCTTACCGGGCCATAAAATAATTTTTAGGTTTTTGATAGCAGCCTTGTTATCAAATTTTCATGCATAAATTAAACCGGTTTACTTAATATTTCATTGAGTTTAGCATGTAATTTTTGTAATTTTATAGTCTTCAATAGGAGTTTATTCAAATGGAATTTAAAATCAATAGTAAGGTTCTGGAAAAGTTGCTTGCGAAGATAATCCCGGCAGTACCATCCCGCACACCAATGCCAATACTCGAGAACTTTCTTTTTGATATTAAGGATGGATTGTTAAATGTTTGTGCGACAGATCTTGAAATAGCATTAAGATCGTCGATTAATGTTGCGGCTGATGAAAATCTGAAAATGATAGTGTCTGCAAGACTGCTTTATGATATAATTCGTTCGCTGGATGATACACAAATACATTTTGAAACAGAAGCTAATTTAAAATTGAAACTAACCACGGAAAACGGGGTCTATAATTTAAGTTATGCATTGCCGGAAGATTTTCCCGCTATTCCTGCCGTCGCCGAAGACAGTCAGGTTACTTTTAGTGGGAACGACTTGAAAAAAGCCATTGACCTGACATCCTTTGCAATGAGTAAAGAAGATATGAGGCCCGCTATGACCGGAATGCTGCTTGAATTTTCAGAAGAAGGACTTCGATTTGTTGCAACAGATGGTCATCGTTTAGTAAAATATATTAACAAAAATATAAAAACAGAGCTTGAAGAACAGTATGTTCTTCCGGAACGGGCAATATCCGTGTTGACAAAACTGCTTGGAGAAACAGATGTAAAGCTTTGTTTGAGCAAAACGAATATTTCTTTTCAGATGGGAAGTTTAGAATTTATTTCCAGGCTTATTGGAGAAAAATACCCGGCTTACAACAGCGTGATACCTATGGAAAATGAGAATTTATTAAAGATTAAAACAGCGGATTTACTTTCAACAATAAAAAGGATGGGATTGTTTTCCGCATCCGGTACAAAGCAAGTAAAGTTTTCATTAAATAAGAATTCATTGGAAGTTTCCGCCGAAGATATTGATCATGGCTCCAACGCAAACGAGAAAGTTAGCTGCGAATATTTAGGCGAGCCGATGGATATTGGTTTTAACACTGCTTACGTTAACGATGTCTTATCGCATATAGAAGAAGCAGATATTATTTTTAAACTTCATTCTCCGACTAAAGCATGTATTATAGAGCCGACAGTTATGAAAGAAAATGAAGATTTAATGATGCTTTTGATGCCGGTTCGATTAAATAATTAGTATGATATTGTCTTCTATTTATTTAAAAAATTTCAGAAATTATAAAGACATACAGTTGAATTTTTCCGATCAACTGAATTACATTATTGGTGGAAACGGTCAGGGTAAAACATCAATTTTAGAAGCTATTTATTATTTGTGTACAACCAAAAGTAGTATCGCTAAGCTTGATAACGAATCTGTCAGGTTTCGGGAAAATGAGTTTGAAATTACGGGTAACTTTAGAGAATTAACAGAAAGCGCCACAAGACTATTCTATTCGTTGAAAGAAAATAAAAAGTATTGTTTCCTAAACGGGAAACAAATATCAAGATCTGCAGATATTATAGGTAAATTCCCGGTAGTATTGTTAGCTCCAGCCGATCATGCCATTACACAGGGTCCGCCGGTTGAAAGAAGAAAATTTATTGACTCCATAATCTCGCAGGCGAGTGAAACATTTTTGAATTTTCTATTGGATTATAATAAAACACTTCGCCAGAGATCTTCCCTCCTGTACCGTATTAAAGAGGAAAGAAGGAAAGAACTTTTTGATGAATTAGATGCCTGGACATCAAAGCTTATTTATGCCGGTACGGAAATAATTAAACATAGAATAAAATTTATTGCTGAGTTTAATATTTATATTAAAGATTCTTATGAAAGAATAATGGGTAATGTTGAGCTTCCTGAGATAAAATACTCCTATCTGGATGAAAGTGTCGATGATAAAATAGAAGCGCTATTTAAAAAACAAATTGATGCAAAAAGAGAGGATGAGTTAAGAAGGGCAGCTAACCTGTGCGGGCCTCATAGGGATGATTTTGTTTTCTTGATAAATGATATGAATCTAAAAAGCTTTGGTTCACAAGGTCAACACAAAACATTCCAAACAGCTCTCCGTTTTGCACAGTTTTTTTATCTGAAAGAGAAAACCGGGAAAATACCTGTTTTTCTCCTCGACGATGTCTTTGGGGAACTTGATAAGGATCGCTCACAAAAGATAAGTGAATGTCTGAAAAATGTTGGACAGGTATTTATCACATTAACAGATTTTACAAACGTTTCATTCTTAAAACGCGAACAGAAAGATTCCCTTATATACATAAACAACGGGGAAGCCGTTTATGCATAACAGATTTATGAGCTTATCGGAAATTTTCAATACTGATCCCGCGCTTGCAAGAGTAAGAAATATTGTAAATGAGTCGGATGTTACTATAGAATTTAATAAAATATTTCCCGATCTGGAAAAAGTTGCCGAGGCTGTAAAAGTAGAAAAAATGACGCTCATTCTTCGGGTTGAAAATGCAGCTTGGCGGAATGAATTAAAGTTCAAAGAAAACTTAATTGTGGAAAAAATAAATAGTTATTTTAAAGATACACGCGTAAATAGGGTAAGGTTTATTTCTTAAGTGGTGTTTGTTGATATGAAAACAATGGATTAATAATAAGTAAAATGGAAATTTTATATGCCCAATGATAAAAATGAAAATGAATATAGTGCGAAGAATATAAATGTTCTTAAAGGACTTGATGCCGTAAGAAAAAGACCCGCTATGTATATTGGCGATGTCGGTACGCGGGGACTTCATCATTTAGTTAATGAAGTTGTTGATAACAGCATCGATGAGGCTTTGGTGGGTTATGCGGATACTATTACAATTTTTATAAATAAAGACGAATCCCTTACGGTTGAAGATAACGGCCGCGGAATACCCGTTGATATGCATCCGGAAGAAAAAAAATCTGCCCTGGAAGTTGTAATGACTGTTCTTCATGCCGGCGGCAAATTTGACAAAAATTCTTACAAGGTCTCCGGAGGACTCCATGGGGTTGGCGTATCGGTTGTTAACGCTTTATCAGAATGGCTTAAAGTCGAAGTAAAAAGAAATGGTAACGTTTATTTTCAAGAATATAGAAGAGGAGTCCCTGTTAAGCCCGTTAAGGAAATCGGAAAAGCTAAAAAAAATGAAACCGGCACAAAAACTACTTTTTTACCTGACAGCGAGATTTTTAAGGCTTTCAAATTTAAATTTGATACCGTTGCCGAAAGAATGAGAGAACTTGCTTATTTAAATAAAACCGTTACTATTAGTATTAAAGATGAAAGAAACGGCGGCGAGGAAGTAGTTTTCCATTTTAAAGGCGGCTTAATTGAATTCGTAAAATATCTTGACGAAACAAGAGAGCCGATTCATAAGACAGTTTATATTGAGGGCGAAAGAGATAATACTCCCATTGAATTAGCCTTTCAGTATAGCGATACGTATAATGAAAATATATTCTCTTATGTTAATAATATAAACACTCACGAGGGCGGTACTCACCTCGTTGGTTTTAAAACGGCTCTTACAAGAACCTTTAATAATTATGCAAGCAAAAATGGTTTAATTAAAGAAGGCAAAATTACATTAACAGGCGATGATTTTAGAGAAGGATTGACAGCTGTATTATCTGTCAAGGTTGCAGAGCCGCAGTTTGAAGGACAAACCAAAACCAAGCTTGGCAACAGCGAAACAAAATCGGCTGTGGAAATGCTGGTTGGTGAAAAACTTGCAGAATATTTAGAAGAAAACCCGGGCATCGGGAAAAAAATTATCGAGAAATGTATGCGCGCTGCCGAAGCAAGAGAGGCTGCCAGAAGAGCTCGTGACCTTTCCAGAAGAAAGGGCGCCCTTGATAATATGAATCTACCGGGTAAGCTCGCAGATTGTTCTATTACAGACCCGGAACATTGTGAGATGTATATTGTTGAGGGAGACTCGGCTGGTGGTTCTGCTAAACAGGGCCGCGATAGAAGATTCCAGGCAATTCTTCCGCTTAGAGGTAAGATTTTAAATGTTGAAAAAGCAAAGCTTAATAAAATACTTGAGAATAATGAAATAAAAGCTATGATATCGGCAATCGGTGCGGGTTTGGGGGCTGATTTTGACGCTAGTAAATCACGTTATGGTAAAATTATTTTAATGACTGATGCCGATGTGGATGGTAGTCATATCAGGACTCTCCTTTTAACCTTCTTTTACCGTCATATGCAAGAACTTATATATCAGGGTAAGGTTTATATAGCACAACCGCCGCTTTATAAAATTAAAAAGGGTAAAGAAGAATTCTATGCNNACTATTTCAAGATACAAAGGTCTTGGAGAAATGAACCCGGAGCAGCTCTGGGATACTACAATGAACCCGGAAACAAGAACAGTACTTCAGATTACTCTTGAAAGCGCTGCTGCTGCTGATAAAATCTTTGAAACCCTTATGGGCGATGCAGTTGAACCGCGCCGTGAGTTTATTGAAAAAAATGCTAAGTATGTTAGAAATCTTGATATATAACTCATGTTACGCAAAATTTTATAATTGTATAACCACGACCTTTGGTAAAGCCATCACTTTATGATATGTCGTGATTATAAATCCGTTTATTCTGCGTAAGGTGTCTTAATTAAAAACATTTTTTTTATAATAAAAATAAAGTTTTATGGCAACAATTTTTGAAAAAATAGTACCGGTCTCCCTTGAAGAAGAAATGAAATCATCATACATCGATTATTCGATGTCGGTGATTGTTGCTCGTGCATTGCCGGATGTAAGAGATGGATTAAAACCTGTTCACCGCAGGGTTCTTTTTGGTATGCACGAACTTGGTGTGGGATTCAATAAGTCTTATAAAAAATCCGCAAGAATAGTGGGCGAGGTTCTTGGTAAATACCACCCTCATGGAGATACGGCTGTTTATGATACAATGGTAAGAATGGTGCAGGATTTCTCTCTTCGTTATCCCCTGGTAGATGGGCAGGGAAATTTTGGCTCTGTTGATGGCGATTCAGCAGCTGCGATGCGTTATACCGAAGCGCGCCTTGATAGAATTGCAGATGAGATGCTGCGGGATCTGGACAAAAACACAGTCGATTTTACGCCTAATTTCGACGACTCTCTTCAAGAGCCGACAGTTCTTCCATCATATCTTCCTAATTTACTTGTGAACGGCTCAAGCGGAATAGCTGTCGGAATGGCAACAAACATTCCACCGCATAACCTTAATGAAATTATTGACGGTTTGATTGCATTAATCAAGAATCCGGAAATCACTTCGGAAAAATTGATGAAATACGTAACCGCGCCCGATTTTCCAACAGCCGGTATTATCTATGGTTACGAAGGAGTGAAAGAAGCTTATCTAACCGGCAGGGGGCGAATAATTATCCGCGCAAAAGCTAACGTAGAAACTCTCAAGAACAATAGAGAGAATATTATTATTACGGAACTTCCGTACCAGGTTAATAAAGCAAACTTAATTGAAAAAATGGCTGAACTTGTTCGTGAAGGGAAACTATCTGATTTGTCAAATATTAGAGATGAATCGGACCGCGACGGAATGAGAGTTGTAATTGAACTTAAGCGCGATGCCCAGCCGTCCGTTGTTTTGAACCAATTGTATAAACATACTCAAATGCAGACAACTTTTGGTGTAATATTGCTCGCTCTGGTCAACGGTGCGCCTAAGATCCTTACTTTGAAGGAAATGATGCAGCATTTTATTAAGCATCGTATGGATGTTCTCATAAGAAGAACAAAATATGATCTTGACACTGCTGATAGGCGGGCACATATTTTAGAAGGGTATATAATTGCACTCGATAATATTGATGCGGTAATAGAGACTATTAAAAAATCTAAGGATGTTGAAACTGCAAAGAATAACTTGATGAAAAAATTCAAGTTATCTGAGATACAGGCAAAGGCAATCCTTGATATGCGTCTTCAGCGCCTTACAGGGCTTGAAAGAAAAAAGATTGAGGACGAATATCGGGAAATAATTAAGCTTATTGAAAAATTAAAAAGTATTCTTGCAAGCGAAGAAAAGAGATATCTGATTATTAAAGATGAGCTATTGGCGCTTAAAGAGAGATATGGCGACGCAAGAAGAACGGAAATTATATATGACCATGAAGAGTTTTCGCTTGAAGATATTATTGCTGAAGAAGATGTTGTTGTCACAATATCGCATAAGGGATTTATTAAAAGATTTCCCGTCAGCGGTTACAGAAAACAAGGCAGGGGCGGCAAGGGCGTTACTGGTGCCGGTACAAAAGATGATGATTTTATTGAACATATGTTTATTGCTTCCACTCATCATTATATCTTGTTCTTTACGGATAAGGGAAAGGTTTATTGGCTTAAAGTGTTCGAAATTCCCGAAGGCGGCAGAGCAACTCGCGGTCGTTCGATTATAAATCTTATAGAAAAAGAACAGGATGAAGAAATTGCCGCTTTTGTTTCCGTAAAGGAATTTAATGACGACAATTATTTAATAATGGCAACAGAAAAAGGAACTATAAAGAAAACAGTTTTATCTGCTTATGGTAATGTTAGAAAAGGCGGAATAAACGCTATTAACGTTGTTAAAGGCGACAGGCTTATTTCTGTTAAACTATCTGACGGTAATAACGATGTTGTCCTTGGTACACGGAACGGTTTTGCCATTCGCTTTAATGAAAAAGATGTTAGGGATATGGGCAGGACCGCTACGGGCGTTAGGGGAATTAAACTCGTTAAAAATGATATTGTTGTAGGTCTTCTTGTAATTAAAAGAAACGATAATATTCTGGTTGTTACCGAGAACGGTTTTGGTAAACGGTCGGATATAAATGATTACAGGATTACTCATCGCGGAGGCAGAGGAGTTATTACTGTTAAAACAACCGATAAGGTCGGTAAAATGATTGCCATGATGGAGGTTGTTGATGGTGATGAATTTGTCATTATTTCTTCTAAGGGCATGGTTATCAGGCAAAGTATAAAAGCGATCAGGGTAATGGGTAGAAATACTCAGGGTGTCAGAGTAATCAGGCTTAATGAGGGCGATAAAATTGCTGACATTGCCAAGGTCGTTCCGGAAGAAGAAGGCGAAAATATTGAAAACACCGACACCCTGATTGAATAATACCCTTTTCAAAATATATACGCGGGAATTATTATTTTAGGTATCATGTTAATAATCATAACACCGGAGCTTGGAATGTCTCTTATTCCCGTGAGGTATAATTCTACTCCGGAAATTACGATAATTAACTGAAGTTACGTAGTTATTACAAATTTTATTAAANNATTTTCATGTCATTTTGGCTAAAACCGAACATGTTTTGAAATTTATAAAACCCCGACATAAATGTCGGGGCTATTTTAAATATCTTTTGTGTAACATGAGTTACAGTCAGATACTTAAATTATTTTCGTTCGAAAAATTATATTCAAAAAAAAGAAAATTAAATGACAAATAATAAACGGCCCGCATGGGATGAGTATTTTTTAAAGCTTGCTATGCTCGCATCGGAAAGATCAACCTGTCCAAGAATGCATTGCGGGTGTGTCTTTGTAAAAGATAGATTTGTCCTCGCAACCGGTTATAACGGCTCCCTTCCGGGGCATCCGCATTGTGAAGATGTTGGATGTCTGGTTGTAGATAATCATTGTGTTAGAACTAACCATGCAGAAATAAACGCATTAACTCAGGCTGCCGTTCACGGTGTTAATATCAAAGGCGCTACGGCATATATAACGAATATGTCCTGTACAACATGTGCAAAAGCTTTAATTGCTGCCGGAATAAAACGTGTTGTCGTATTCTCAGATTTTCACGACACTCTTGCAACTCAATTTTATACGCAATCCGGAGTAGAAATAGCGAAGCTTGATATACCAGGCAGAACTATTAACTATGATATTGAAAAATATGCCTCTGCCAGAAAAACTGAAAATTCTAAGTAATAAATTAATCAGTATTAAGAAAAATTTCTAAATGAAGCATAAATTGCTCCGATTTTGGAAACCTCTTTTGGCAGTCGTTTTTTGGGGAATATCTTTTATTGCTACCAAAATAGCTTTGAATGAGCTCAGCCCTGAAACCATTATATTGCTTAGACTTCTTCTTGCAATAATATTTTTGCTGCTCATAGCTGTATATACTAAAAAGGATTTCTCTGTTAGTTTAAAAAATCATTTAGGAATATTTATTCTTGCTATAGTTGCGGTTTTTCATCTTTGGATACAAATTACCGGACTAAAATTTACTTCCGCTTCAAATACAGGTTGGATTATTGGAGTAACACCTGTTTTTATGGCAATTCTCGGATTTGTTATCTTTAAAGAAAAAATAACTTTCATTAAAGCCGTTGGGATAACAGTTGCATTTATTGGGCTTTTGTTATTAATGAGTAGGGGAAATATTTTAAGTATTGGATTTATATCTCATAAAGGTGATTCCCTTGTACTTGCAAGCGCATTCACATGGAGTATTTATTCTATAATAAACAAAAAAATCTCCCTAAGTTATTCTCCTTTTATGACTATTTTATTCCTTTTTCTTATGATGACCGTAATCATCATCCCTTTTACCTTAAATAGAGAAACAATCAATTCAGTGATGCATCTTTCAACCAAAGGATGGCTGGCAATTCTTTTTCTTGGCATTTTCTGTTCCGGTATTGCTTATGTTTTGTGGGCGCAGGCGCTTAAGGAACTTGAAGCTGCTAAAGCCGGAGTATTTTTATATTTTGAGCCGTTTGTAACGGTTTTTGCAGCCTGGCTTTTATTGCATGAAGTAATTAGTTTTATAACAATCCTTAGTGGAATAATTATTACTTCCGGTGTAATCCTTGTAAATAAAAAAAAATTCTAATTCCAAGAGATGGATACCGGGAATTATAAGTATCTTTATTTTTATGTATCATGAGTTATTTATTTAGTTCCGGTCATTATCGCTATCTGCGATATTTTTGATTTCAGTGCCAAACAATAACATGACTCTTTGAGAGAAGTTAATTAGAAACTTCATCAGGTTTTCCGGCGAATCAAATTTATTTTGAATAACAAGTCTCATCTTATCTTTTTGCTGATCAAATATTATGGAATTATGATATTCATTAATTATAAATTTCATTAGCTCAAGAAATTTGCCGTTGTAGTAGTCTTCTTTCTGTCCTTTGGGTAAAATTACAAGAGTATGTTTCTTTTGAATTATAATTTTTTCAAACATTGCATGGGAAGCATAAAGTTTAAGAGTAGCCGCTGCAATTAAGCGTTCTACAAGTACCGGCAATGGACCAAAGCGGTCATTCATTTCTTCTTTCAGTTCTTCCAATTCTGAAATATTTTTAATGGAATACAGAGCTGTATAAAAATTTAACCGGTCCATTTGTTCCGGCATATAAGCCGGCGGAATTCCAATTTCAAAATATGTGTCGATTGTGGGTTCCGTTCTTTCTTCCGGTTTTGGCAAGTCTTTAAATACTTCTTTAAACTCTTTATACTTTAGTTCTTCAACGGCTTCATTTATAAGCTTTACATAAAGATCAAAACCGACTTCATTTATAAAACCGGATTGTTCCGTGCCGAGTAAATTACCCGCTCCGCGGATTTCAAGATCACGCATCGATATATTAAACCCTGCTCCAATATCTGTGAACTCTTCAATAGCCTGTAATCTTCTTAAAGCTTTTTTGCTTATTCCGTTAAGAGAAGGAACTATAAAGAAAGCATGCGCCTGACGGTTGGATCTCCCTACCCGTCCGCGCAACTGATGAAGTTCCGCAAGACCGAATCGATCAGCCCGGTTTACAATGATAGTATTTACATTTGGAATATCGATTCCCGATTCAATGATTTTTGTAGAAATAAGAACATCATATTTCCGGTTAAGAAATCCGTGAATAACACTTTCAAGTTGTGAAGGCTTCATTTGACCATGAGCAATTGCAATTTTTACATCCGGAAGATTCCTTTGAATGTATCCGGCAAGCTTATCTATTGATTGAATTCTATCATGTACAATGTATACCTGTCCGTTTCGTTTTAGTTCGTTCAGAATCCATTCTTTTATTTTAAAGATATCAAATACCGATACCTGGGTGTATATTGATTGCCTGTTAGGAGGAGGAGTTGAAATTATTGATAAATCTCTTGCCCCTAATAAAGATAGGTTTAATGTTCGCGGTATAGGTGTTGCCGTCAGGGTCAGGGTATCAACATTTAATTTTAATGAGCGTAACTTTTCTTTTGCCATTACACCGAAACGATGCTCTTCATCAATTATAAGCAAACCAAGATCTTTAAATTTAACATCCTTGGAAAGTATCCTGTGCGTGCCTATAACAACGTCTATTTTACCCAGGCTTAATTCATTTAAAATTTCAATTTGTTGTTTTTTTGTCTGGAATCTTGAAAGAGCAGCTATCTTTACCGGGAATTGCATAAGCCTGTCCGAAAAGGTATTGAAATGCTGTTCGGCTAATATAGTTGTAGGTACAAGGATCGCCGTCTGTTTACCTTCCTGGGCGGCTTTAAATGCAGCCCTCACTGCTATTTCAGTCTTGCCGAATCCTACATCGCCGCAGACCAGTCTATCCATAGGATTTTCGGCTTCCATATCTTTTTTTACTTCTTCGGTTACTTTTTCCTGATCCGGCGTATCTTCATAAAAGAATGAAGCTTCCAGCTCTTTTTGCCAAACCGTATCCGGATTAAATTGATAACCTTTAGTTGCTTTGCGTTTAGCATATAACTCGATTAAGTCACGGGCTGCTTCTTTAATTTTCTTCTTCGTCCGCTGTTTTATATTAGCCCAATCAGCGGTGCCAAGAGTAGAAAGTGTTGGAGTGAGATTTTCATTGGAAGAATATTTTTTAACTAATGTCAAATAATTGAGATTTACATAAACAATGCTTCCTGCATCGAAGATGATCTTCATCGATTCCTGGTTTATATCGCCAATTTTTATGGTTTCGAGTCCTGCATATTTACCGATTCCAAAATCTTCATGAACGACAAAATCCCCTCTTTTAATTGAAGCAAAAGTTTTTGCTTTGGATTTTTTATATTTCTTGTTTGTTGAAACTTTTGTCCTATAAGGTTTATTAAAAATTTGATAATCGGTTAGTAGAAGTATTTTTTCATTTCTGTTAATGAATCCTTTTTTGATGGCAAATGTTTCAATTTTAACTTTATCCGATTCAATTAGATGAGCAAGTGCTGACTTATCAAGGGGGATATCTGCCGGTCCGGATGGAAGGGATTCTCCCGGGTCAATTAGCAGATCTTTCAATCTTGATGATTGAAGCTCGTTTTCTGCCGTAATTGTTATATTAAAACCTTGTTCCGCATATTCTTTAAGGGTGGAAAAAAGTATACCATAGTTAGAATTAATAGTTGGCGCTTCTGAAAATCCCAGCTCAATTCTATTACCTGATGAAGCAAGTTCTTCTTCTATAATCCAGCGTGTATTTTCTTTTGTTGTGTAATCAAAACTATCCGGTTCTATAACTTGTGAATCCTTTGCCCGCTCAATAAAATTTTCCGGAAAATCAACATCAAAAATTTCATTATTTACTATTGGGGTTATTTCTTTTTCATCACTAAAATCAGTGAAAAGATTTATTTTTTTATCTGTTAAATTATTGAGCGCATAAGATGAGGCAATAATAATGGGATTATTCAAATAATTAAAAATATCTGTTAATTCCTGAGGTGTATTACCATTGGATGATAATGCCCCGGCTAAAGTTACTGTTTCTGTAGTTTCAATCGATCTTTGGCTATCCGGATCAAAATATCTGATAGATTCAAGAAAATCGCCGTCATATTCAAGACGGGCAGGATTACTTTCGCTGTAGGACCAAAAGTCGATAATCGCACCCCGCTGAGAGTAATAGCCCGGAGCTTCAACGAACTTATCTTTCTGATAGTTCAAAAGATTCAAATATTCAATAAGATCATTATAGGTAAGTTTTCCCCCTGCCTGAATCTTTGTTGTCTCCTGTTCAACATGTTCTTTCAACGGCAATTGACAGTTTAACAATTCATAGGTGGCAACAAGAATAAATTTTTCTTTTTTCGAAATTTCAGTGAGTTTTTCCTGAATTGTATCCGGTTTCAGTTCAGTCAATAAAACAGAATTTTCCGATACATCCAGAACATCCAGCTCGACAAGAAATTCTGCGGCGCTTTGAACATCAGGGAACAAAACAATTATTTGATTTTCCGATTTCAATAAACTTTTTGCAAAGATGCTCTTAACCGAGCCAAATAAAGGCGAGATATTTGTTATCCTCCCCTTTTTTATAATATTTTGCAGGGCGGTTAAACTATGGCTTCCGGCAATAGAATTTTCAATATTCATAGGACAAAATTAATCAAAATGAAACTTCCAAAATACCCAAATGAATTTATAATAATGATGAGTAAGTCGATTGCTGAGACAAAGCAATATAAGAAAAAATTATGATGAAGAAATATTTCAACAAATAAAACTGTTAAGTTAATTTAGGATAGTCAATTATAAATTCCCGTCAATTGCTTTACGAACGAAGCCGTCTGCTTTAATTAATCTTTGCTTAGCTTCACGGGCATCAACATTTGCTTTGATCATAACGAGAGCGGTTTTTACATGGCCGTCTGCTTTCTCTAAAAATTCAGAGGCTGCATCATAAGAAATACCGGTTATTGTCATAATAATTTTTTTTGATCTTTCGATAAGTTTTTTATTTGTCATTTGCAGATCAATCATCATATTCTCATAAACCTTGCCCAGCCTGATCATTGAGGCGGTGGTCAGCATGTTAAGAACTAATTTTTGTGCTGTGCCGCTCTTCATTCTTGTTGATCCCATTATTACTTCCGGGCCCGCATAAGGGCAAATTGCAACATCAACTTCTTTTATATTGAAATCATTCCTGGGATTGCAGGTAACAAACAGCGTTTTGGCTCCAAGTCCTTTTGCTTTTTTTATTGCTCCGATTACATAAGGAGTTCTCCTGCTTGCTGCTATGCCGCAAACAACATCTTTACTTGTAATATTGGCGCTTAAAACATCCTTGGCGCCGTTTTCTTCGCGGTCTTCAGCGCCTTCCTGAGCTTTAAACATGGCTGCTTTTCCACCAGCTATAAACCCGCTTATTAAATCATCAGGGGTTCCAAAAGTTGGTGGGCATTCTGCAGCATCAATTACGCCCAGTCTGCCGCTTGTGCCGGCGCCAAAATAAATTAATCTTCCGCCATTCTTTAACGCACTTACAATAATTTCAACAGCTTTCTCAATGAACGGTAGTTCTTTTTCTACGGCAAGAGGAACAATCTTATCTTCATCATTAATAATTTTAAGTATTTCAGCAGTTGATCTGACATCAATATCCATCGATTTGGGGTTTCGCTGCTCGGTAGAAAGTCCGCTAATTTCATCAAATAAAGTTTTAGTATCCGGGTGCAATGACATTAGTTTTTATTAGTAAAATTTTAATGCAAATTGACATTTCAAATATATTGATAACTCACGTTATGCAAAACATATTTAATAACTCCGAGGTTTGGCTTCAACCTCGGTTTAGTTGTCCTCTCCCACCGGTTCCGAATCCCGGGATGACATAGTAACGGACAGGTGCCGGATAATACTGATTTCTTTCCGGTTGAGGGATAATAGATCCCGCGTTATTATTAATCCCGAAAATCGGTATTTGCCCTTTCATCATCCTCATCAATATCAATAGCCGGAACAACAAAAACCATAGGCAAATTATTATAATTAAAATTATCTTCTGCTTGTTCTTTGAACATACCAAGATGTTTTCCAATATTAACCACGCAGGCTCTTTTATCAACGAGTTTTATATTAATACCATACTTTGTTTCCTTTAACGATTTAATTGCCGCTGTTTTCTCCACCGGCATTTCCCTCAGGTCTTTTAACTGGATTTTATTTGCTTGGGGATCAAAATCAAAAAAATCAGTTATATTAACATCACTGAAGTTTTTTAATTTAGTCAGCACCCAATTTTCATCTAATCCCAGCTTATCTATAACCGGTTTTTCCAATTCATTTAGAAATTCAACAATGTGCGGTTTTTTAAAGTTTTTGTATGCTGCATCTTTTGCAGATTTTATTGAATACCCGGCTGAAATTGCTGCTACTGTTCGATTATGTCCGTTTTGAGCATAATTACGGCAGAACATTTCTTGTTTTTTTGTAAGTCCTGCTTTTTTCTGTGAATCTATAAACATATTCTTTCCTTTCTGTTTAATGAAAGAAAAAATATATAATTCGATTGTAAAAAAAACCTGTTTTTTTTGCCAGACAAATTTGTATTGTATAGGTCAGCTTGCCAGGAGCCAAAAGTATCTACAATGAGATACGTTTCCTTTTTTGATGAAAATTTCCTAAGTTTTACCAAGCATCCATAATGCTTTTTCATATAACTGTTCCATTTACCTTTTAAGACTAATAGTCTTTGAAGTCTTTCGTGTGAGACATATGGATTTTCCTGTTCTGTAAACAGGTAATAATAATGAATTCGAAGATTTAATTTTGGAATTTTAAAATGAAACAATTTGAAGATGTAATTCTAATAATGGAAAAAAATGGTGGTTATTCTACTCTTGGAAAATTATATAAGGAAGTTGATGTAAGTAATTGGAAAACAAAAACTCCGTTCGCTAGCATAAGGCGAATTGTTCAAGATGATAAATATTTCTTTAAAATTAGACCGGGCCTTTGGGCATTAAAATCACATAAAGAAAAAGTCTTAAAAACATTTAATATCGCACCAGAGAATAATCAAAAATTAGTAGACAATTTTAATCATACATATTATCAAGGTCTATTAGTTGAAATAGGAAATATGGAAGGGTTTGACACTTTTGTACCATTCCAAGATAAGAACAAAAAATTTCTAGCTAAACCACTGCTTGAATATATATCTATGAGTGAGTTTTATCAATTTACTTATCAGCATATAGTTAAAAGAGCCATAACTGTTGATGTTTGTTGGTTCAATGAGAGGAAATTTCCTTTTTCGTTATTTGAAATAGAACATTCTACAGATATTCAAAACTCGTTACTAAAGTTTCTTGAATTGCAAGATTTCAATACTAACTTTCACATTGTTGCTGATAAAGCAAGAGAAAGAGAATTTATTAACAAAATTAATTCAGTTGCTTTTGTCCCGATTCGTAGCAAAGTCAAATTTTTAAATTACGACAGTCTTTCTATATATCATTCAAGAGTATTTGAATTACATTCGATAAAAAATACAATTAGATTATAAGGTGATTAATTATTTTTTTCAAAAAAATGGGTGCAAAGTGCAGCAAAATATAATTTCTATTTAATTATGCACGAACATCTTTTCGTATTTCGGAAACCTAAAAAAGATGAAAATAAATCTCGAGTAAAATACTCATCTTTTAATGAACTATTTGTCACGTAACCGCCAATCAAGCGGATGCCGTCTTCGCATTTGGCAGTTATTTAATTTTTAAGCGCGGTAAATAATGACTTTAAATAAAATTGTATATGGACAAAAGATTAGTGAAAACAATCTAAGCGGGAATTTATATCTGGATGCAAATGTTACCTCGCCTGCACTTCCACAATCAGTTTATTATTCGGATTTTTCTCATCTATGCTCAAATATTCAAATACCGATTTGCGGTATTTTGAGCCCTTGCTGGTTACGCCATCTACCGTCAATTCTTTCAAGTCTTTCGTCATTTCTTTTTCTCGTCAGTTATGGCAATGTCAACATCTTCTGAAAAACGATCTATTAAGCCAAAACCTTTTGATAGTGATGTACCTCCTTTAAAAACTGTTTGTGATGCATATTCGCTTTTTGCCAATTGACTTAACACTAATGTAATCCAGTAGTCTTTTTCTACAAACACATCTTTAATTTTCATTTGCTGTGATGTGATTCTTATGGAATCACTAAATAATTTTATGTCCGTATGCAGCTTCATTTAATGTTCCATTTTCCGGCAACTGATATTTTATTTACGCCCGGTAATTTGTAAATCGTAATAGGATTTAGTGATTTTTTCAGCGCCCCGGTTAGCTGTCCGTTTCCTGTGTCTTCCAGCAGAGTTCCTAAAAGCGCTCTTGCAGAAGGAGGATATTTTAATGCCAGTTTTACTAAGGCGGCTTTATCCTTTAGCGACAAGCTATTTAAAATAGCCAGCAGCCGCTTGCACGATGAAACAATTGCAGCATCCGGAATTTTTTTGATGTAGCGAATTGCGTCCAATATTTGTAGCAGCGGAATATTGTTTCTGGTTATGGTATTTTTTTGTTTGATAAAGCTGATAGTATAGCGCCCCCGCCGGAATGATGGGCGGACTTCCTTTTTACCTATCTTAATAGTATTGCTTACCTGTGTGGTTAAGCCCAACTGAGAGAAGAGTATCGCCCACTTTCCAACCATTCGCCGTAAGGTCATAGATAACTTTTAGATCGACGGTTGTGGCTTCATTAACTGTAAGCATAATCAGAATAATTTTAGTTGATGTTCAGTTTTAGGTTGAAATGTGCCAATGATGATAAATGGGTTTCGGGAAACGTAATGATTTTGAAGTGTTGTACCGAGAAAGAAATACAAATCCTTTGTCGCTGCGAAATCATCAAAGTATTTCTTTTTAACATCTTCACAAGCTTTAGTTTCATCATTATATTTTTGTAGACAGCGCCAATATAATTGACCGGTTTCCCAATCCTCAATCATCAGCGTACTTTCTTTTCCATCTTCGTCTGCAAACGTAAAGGAAAATTTATATGGAAGTTTTCGGACAACTTCTATTTTCCCTTTATCCTGCTCAAATAAATTGAGCTGATTTAGTCGTTTTAACTTTTTAGTATCCCACTCACGTTCGACGGGTTCGTAAATAAAATCAATAATTTTTGCCGGTTTAAATACAGCTAATGAAGTACAAATACTCTTATCCTTAGCTTCTTTAATTAATTTATCCAGGGATGTATAAACTTGATTGAGAACAGCAGCTTTTCTTTCTTCCCAATTATTCTTGGTATCAATATGGTCCACTACTTTTATTTCAGATTTTGGCTTATAGCTTTCAGGACGGAAATCAGAAGGGTTCTTCTCAAGATCAACTTCTATCCAATCGTATTTCTTATACTGGCTTGCGTAGGAGAGCTTTCTAAATTGCACAGGATAAATTCTTATCCAGGAACCGTCATTTTTGATTCCGGCAGTGCACACAAGCTCATCATATTTTACAGAAATATTAGGATAGGTTTTTACTGTAATTAAAACACTTGTTAGAGCCATCTTATATATGTATTATTTTATATTCCCGCTTATTAAACTTCTGCAGCGATTCGGCAAGGTGAAATCTATGACATTGATGTATATTCGCCTCAAAACAAGTAATTGCAACTCTGGATTCAACGTTAAGCAAATCTATAATTTTCTGCTGATCTGTTAAGTTATTTGTTAAAGTCAGATGTTTGTATTCAACGAATAGTGAATTATAATCGTCTTGTGTATTTAATTTTTTCCGTTTTTCAGATTCTATTCCAAGACTAGGTAAATGAATATATTTTATACCAAGCGACAAGCAAAAACCGGAGAGTTGATTTTTGGAAAAACCATATTTCATACTAATCGCATTACGGCGAACATCACATAAAACTTTGATATCATTCTTAATTAGTTTGTTCAAGTAATCCTCCACTGAGATACCTTCGTAGCCAATTGTAAATAATGCGGTTTCGTTTGAAATTGGAATTGTTTGTTTAACTTTATTTTGTTCTTCTTTGTTTAATAACTTATGAGCAATAGCGCTTTTAATAGCGTAATAAGGATAGTTAATATATGTGTATTTTGTTATTGCAAGAGGCGCTGTGTATTGGAATTGAGCAAACAAAGAAGCGATAATATTTCTATCGGATTGAGTTAATTCATTTCTATAATCGGTTTTATCTAATTTGCGCCAGGTTTTATTTTCTTCGATAACTTGACGATACTTTTGCATCGTTGATAAATCCGCATTTGCCTGGAAGGAATAACAGCCGTATTTGTAAGGGACAAAGGAATAGAGATTTTCTGTACGTTGCAATGAAAAAAGCAGAAGGAGTTTCTGGAGTTTCAGCCTGTCTATTTTTCCTCCAAAAGCATCTAAGAAAGCAAGCAATATTTTACGACGGTAATACATTTATAAATAAATTCTTAGAATACTATCAGGCATCGTATCCCCTAACTTCTTTAAGCCAGGTATCAGGATCGATATGAGTCAACCAACTCATGGCTTTTTCTCTTAATCCCTTTAGGTAGGCAACATCATATTTTGTGTTATAATCAATTAATTCAAGGAAGCCAAAACTGCCTTTATCTATTTCGCCGGTTTTAAAGACTTGCTTTACCGAACCTTCTTGTAACCGGATATCGTAAGTATCGGGTTTAAGTTCTAAATTATCTTCCGTTCCGGTTATTCTTATCTCTATGTAGCCTAATTTATTCATAATATAAATTTAACAAAAATTTCTTTTTAATATGCAAAAAGGCGAAATAATTCTATGTAGTTTTTTCTCCCCAAACTTCGAATAAAATATTTTCAGTTTTTGTTGAGATTCTTCATCATTCATGTCCTTTTAAAATTAAAGGGAAAAGTTTTTGCCTATGGGTATCCTCCACAGGAGGCTCTATGGGACATCCCATTGGAAAAAATATTATAAAAAATAATTAACTTTTAGGTGGTCAGTTTTTATGCGGAAAAACAGACCGAAAGTAAGGCGGTAACACCCGGGAAAAAACCGGGGGTGGGATTGAATTATTTACT
>PLNZ01000052.1 GCA_003142915.1 Ignavibacteriales bacterium
GGGAAGATATTATTAAAGAAACTGAAAATGATCTGAAATCAGAAACATCTAATATCGACTTGGATCAACTCAATATGATTTACCAACAAGCTACTTCTATACTAAATGGTATTCATAAAACATTTGAGGAATTGGTTCACTATCACAACACAATGATTTATGAAAAAGTGAAATTTATATCAAGGGAACTACCAAGTCTGGAAAACAATATTAAAAGCAAAAAAGAANNTTCATATCAAAAACCGATACATTCGAAGAATTAGAATTCTTAATTAAAGAATTAAATGACAGATTTAGAAATAAAGGTGAGTACGAGAACATTATTCAACAATTAGAAGAAGTTGAAGGTAATATAAAAGAATATAACAAACAGCTGAATGAAATTGACAATGAGTTGTTTTCAGATGGTTTTGAACAGTCTGTAAAAAATCAACTTAATAAGTTTAATAAATATTTTTCTTCGATATCGACAATATTATACGACGAAAAATATGCATTAAAACATGATATCATTACAAACAAAAAAAAACCAGCGTATCTACAAATTTAGTGCATTTAATACTAATCTCAGTTCAGGGAAAAAANNCAAGGCGAAATATCCTGTTTTGATATAGCGTATACATTATTTGCTGATGAGGAAAATATTCCATGTTTACATTTTCTTTTAAATGACAAAAAAGAACTCATGCACGATAATCAATTAGTAAAAATTGCGGAATTTGTTAATAAAAATAATATACAGTTTGTAGCTTCAATTTTAAAAGATAAACTTCCAGCAATATTGAACAACGAAGAATATTTTATAGTTCGGCTTTCCCAAGAAGATAAATTATTTAGAATAGAAAAACATTAATAACATTCAATAATATATTTTCAAAATCATTACACGAGATTAAAACGGAAATAATCATAACAAGTGCCTCAAGCTTCTTCGTTTTTGGCATTTGTGTTATTAAAATGTTAATTCTACCCTTTCGGGTTTGCTGTTTAGCGTTTTTTGTAAAAGAAAAATTTGTTCTGATTATAAAGTTATTTAATAAATGTGACTTTGTTGTTCTGGACTTCGGTTTATGCACAACGCCCTTATATACCTAAGGAGAATCAAATTGGAAATTGGGAAATATGATGTTTTTGAAAGAGAGTATTCAGCTGAGTTTAAAAAAATAATTAGTAAATATGGTGAGGTTATAAACTATGAAAAAGATAGAGGTGCAAGAGACATTGGGGTTCATTTTACAAAAAGATTTCAAAGTGGTAATGAATATTTATCGAATTCTCTTGTGTGGTTTCAATTAAAAGGTATTACTAAAGAAAGACTTGGATTAAAAAACTATAATAATCTAGCTGAAATTGATTTTTCACTTAAAGTAGACCAATTAAAATATTGGTATATTCAAAGCATTTCGACTTATTTAGTAATTTTCATAGAATGTAAAAAAGAATTTCTAATCCTTAATTTAAAAAAATATCTCTCGACTAATTATAAAGATAATCTTCTTACACTCACTCAGAAATATTTAACACTGAAGATACCTAAGACTAATCTATTTGACGAGGATGCTATAACTAAGATAATTCGTGTTGGTGATATTCAACAATTAATGAGTGTATTTAAAATCGATAAAGATGAAGCGGTATTAGGATTGAGAGATTTCGATATAATTTATCGGTTAGGAACATCAGATGAAAGAAAAACAAAGATGAGAATATTTATTAAAGATTGGCAATCGAAAACACGAAATGAAATATATTTTCAAGAGGATATAGGAAATGATAAATGGAAGACAGTACACTCACATTGGCAGTTTTTATTACTATCCGAAGAGAGCGAAGAAGAGTTTCCTTATTTAGAATTTGAAAATTATTATGATGATGATTTATATTTTGATGACGAAGCGCCATATATCGATTTGAGTAATGGGGAAAGAATCATTGGGGAAGAATTAGCAGCTGGTGAAGTAATTCAATATTATATTTCTATATCTCTAAATAAAGTTGGTGAGAAAATGTCCAACTGGTTAGAAATTATGATTAAAAATAATTTTTTCGAGTTTGATTTGAATAAAGAACTTGCGATATCTGTTGCACCTTGGGGGCATCGAAACATTTAACGGTATATAACCAGTTATTTCCCAACCGACCGCGTATTCAATACGGCATTATCTAATTATCGGGTTGGGTAGAAAAGTAAGCATTGTATTTAAGAGTAGTTCTATTAAATAAAATAACTAATACAAATTGGTAATAGCTTTCATTTCGGCACTTCGGTTCGGTGCGGACGGGTGAAAAGGAGTGCCGTTATATTGCTCAAGAGGGTGTATGAAACTTGATGATTTAAAAAGAAGAATTGACGAATTAATAGCAAAAGGTGATTCAACTTTAGCTACTAAAAGGAGAAATGATTGGGGTGAATATGTTGAGACGAAAGCGTTTAATGAATTTCGTTCAGCTTCATTATCTTTTATTCTTAGCACATATGGTGAGAATTGGCCATATTATAAGGATTTTAATGAACATGTTGCGGATGTTAGCTCTGATCAAGTTAAAATGGGATTAGGAATTCTTCGTGCTATTAAAGATGAAATAAACGGTGGTTGGTTTTTTACAACTAAAGGATTAGTAAGTGCGGAGTTGTTTTCGGATTTTCTGGATATGGCAGAATATCTTCTTTCAGAAGGATATAAAGATGCTGCTGCTGTAATTATTGGAAGTGTTCTTGAAGAACAATTACGTCAACTTTGCCAAAAGAATTCTTTACCAATAGAAGTTGACAAAAATGGTAAAATGATAAAATTAAAAGCTGATGCACTAAATAGTTCTTTATGCAGTACAAACGTTTATAATAAACTAGATCAAAAATCTGTAACGGCTTGGCTAGATTTGCGTAATAAAGCAGCACATGGACTATATAATGAATATACATTAGATCAAGTAAGGCAACTGATAGAAGGTGTAATAAATTTCATTGTAAGAAATTCTCTTTAATGGCAATATAACCCGCACCTCAGCCCGACTGCCCCGACAAGTTGGGACAGGATTTCTTCGAATCGGTTGTATGAAAGATTATTGGGTTTGTCTTTTCAAAGTTGGTTGTTCTTAAAAGTGTGATTGCAATATAAAACTAATTATAAAAATAAAGTTGCACTGATAATTGTCGCATTTTTATTCGGGGCGACGGGCAAAACGTCGTTAGGTGGTTAAATGAAAAAACTCATCCTTTTGCTTTTACTGGTTTTTAATTATTCTTGCTCGTATTTACCGCCAACAAGAGAATTAGCTTTGTCAAATGTTAATTTCAATTGGGCAAAAGACTCGACTAAGCATTACAATTATTATTACGAGTCAAATTCTATTACATCAAAGTATTTAGATTCGAAGAAATATTATTATGAAAAAGAATTCGGTGACTTGCTAAAATATTTGGGTGTTTTGAATTATGATAAAAAACTAAATTTATTTATGGTTGATTCAAATGAAAGAATGGAACAACTTATCGGTATAAAGACCAATGGTGCAGCTAATCCGAAAGATGGAACGGTCTATAATTTGTTTAACCAAAAAATACAATCATATGGTAATCACGAAATATGTCATATAATAGCTTCAAGTGAATGGGGAGAATGTAAAGATGCCTGGATAGGCGAAGGATTGGCTGTGAACTCAGATGGTGTATGGTGGTTATATGAATTACATAGTTTAGCAAATTATTTACGCAATAAAGGTAAACTAATTCCGATTAAAGAATTAATTGAGAANNTTGGATTTAATTAAGAATCTTTATAGAGAAGGTGCAATTGCTTTTGAAAAGAAACTACATAAAAGTACATCCGACATTGAAAGAGAATGGTTGAACGAAATCAAGAAGTACGATTGTGCAAATATTAGATATGAAGAAAAAGCAATTAAGTATGGTGTAAAATTTTAATAATCAACTAACCTGATACAAATTGTTCGACAAAAACAATAATCAACCCGCCCAAATAACCGGCTAGCATGCATGTGTTGTTTATGAAACCGAAGTCAGAAATGCGGGGGAAATAAATCCCAAGGGTAATCTGTTTTTTCATGCCTGCCCGTCATCTTTGTGGCGGAACTTTCTTTTTTATAGACAACTTTGTTATGTGTAATTATATATTAGTTGATTAATTGAATTGGAATGTGTATAATAACGATAAACAATACACATCATAAGGAAGAACAAATGAGAACAAATATTGCAATTGACGATAAATTAATGAATGCTGC
>PLNZ01000261.1 GCA_003142915.1 Ignavibacteriales bacterium
CTGATTCTGACAGTTGAGTGGTCAGTGTGAGTATCAAAATTAGCTATTAAGTGGTCGCATAATGCAGAAAATTTGTTTTTAGCCCCTATTTGATCAAAAAAAGATGTAGTTCCTTTTTCATCCTTTCGCTCGATTATAACTTCTCGCTACTAGTCATATTTTTATTTGTTGGAAGTAATCGTATACATTACTGACTAATAAACATTTCAAAACAATTAAAGGATAAGTAAAATGAAAAACAATGCAGATTTACAGAAGGATGTTCAAGACGCAATTAAATGGGAACCGTTATTGAACGCAGCAGAAATTGGAGTTACTGTTAAAGATGGTGTTGTTACCTTAACAGGCACTGTTGACAATTACTCGAAAAAGACAGAGGCTGAAAATGCAGCTAAAAGTGTGGCCGGCGTAAAGGCTGTGGTTGAGGAAATTGAAGTTAAATATAATAACAGTTGGGCTAAAAAGGATGACAACGAAATTGCTACTGAAATATTTAACGCCTGGAAGTGGAATTGGAGAATACCTAACGACAAAGTAAAAGTAAAAGTTGAAAAAGGATGGGTTACTTTGGAAGGAGAATTAGAGTGGAATTTTCAAAAGGAAGCAGCAAAAGACGCAATAAAAAATCTCATGGGTGTAGTTGGTGTATCAAACAATATCAAAATTAAATCTGAAACACATGATGAGATTGAAAAAAAGGATATAGAAGATGCACTAAAACGCAACTGGTCAATCAATGAGAAAGACATAACAGTTAAAGTTTCAGGTCATAAAGTAACACTAACAGGGATGGTCAATTCTTGGTATCAGAAGGATGAAGCTGGACGAATCGCATGGAATGCACCAAGCGTGTGGACTGTAAATAATGAATTAGTAATTGAATATGATTACGAATTAGTTGATTAACAAATAACATATTAAACGGGAGGAGAATTCCTCTCGTTTAATTTGTTATTTATGAGTAAATGATGTAGAATTATAACCTGAAGGTCTGACATAAAGACTGCTAAACTTATTCTAAAAACAAAAGAAAGCAAAACATGCTAATCAAAAAAGTCATATAAATCTGCTATAGATTCAATTTCATTAATCGAAGAGTAATATTCCCTATCTGTCCCAAATAGATGTAGTCCCTTTTTCATCCCTTTGCTCTATAATATTTCTTGAAATGGAATCATATCTTTTATTGTTGAAAATAAGAACATTTTAAAAAGTTAAAATAATTATAGAGGTTTATATGGAAATATTTATTTATGGGAATGGGCGATTTATGCTGACGCCTCCGGATTTAACCGTAGAAATAGAAAGATTGAAGGAGGAACTTCTTATTGAAAGAGAAAGGACCCTGCGGGCATTAGCTGATTTTAGGAACTATCGCCGCCGTGTTGAGCATAATGTCAATTTGCTTGTAGAAGCAAGCCGGCAGGGAACAATGGATCTTGTTCCAACTGTCATCAACGATATGCAGGATCTTTGCACAAAAAATAATCTGTCAGTCATCTATTTTATATGATATAATTCAAAATCAGTAAGAACAAAAAAAAGTCTAAAATATATCATAGGATTGAATTAAGAAAAAGAATATCATTTTTATCATACTAATTATATTTACAACAATTATAATAGCAAGTTGCGCTGCGGGTGGGAATGGAACGGTTTCTATACAGGAAGAAAGTTTCAATCTGGTCAATTTGAAGATATAAACTCATAAATAAACATTAATATTTTGACTTAAACCTAGCCAAAAGATGTAGTTCTTTTTTCATCCTTTCAGACGATTGATTCACTTTGAACCCGATAGTACTTTATAATTGGACTTAGAAACTGCTAAACGTACCGAAGTTTATGATATGTTTCAATTTCGTCATATGCAACTATACTTGAGGTGCTAGTAGAAATTCGGGTGAAAGAAATAGAAAAAAATCGACGATAGAATGCTTGTCCATTTCGCTGAAATTGGATGCACTATCTATATCGATTGAATAGCAAATCACTTAAATAAAAGGAGAATCTAATGTTTATTGTTGATCTAGTTGTTGCCTTGGCCTTCGGACTGATAATTGTCTGGTTAATTTCCATTGTGTTTAGTACAAGGGGTCCTTGGGGCAGTTTACTCTGGTTTTTTCTAGTGGTGTCCCTTTTCGCTTGGGCCGGCGGCGTATGGCTCGTTCCATTTGGACCCAGATGGTGGGGAATAGGTTGGTTGCCTATTATTTTTATGGGATTCTTGGTTTCAATGCTACTAACTGCAGCCAGTCCAAGGATTCCGCGAAAGCGCAGAAATTCACAAGAAGAAACTATAGCCGAGGTGGAAAGTAAAGTTGTTATCGACACTATCTTTTGGGTAATGATTATTTGTTTGTTGTTTTTTGGAATTTTCCATTATAACTGGTAAACATAGGTTGACTGATACTAATTTATTTTGACTGCATCCTCTAGTTGTACGAAAGTTTGGTAAAGGAAGTGGATGAATAAATCAATATGGCACGGATTCATACTTTGAAGGCTTTACTCTGCCTCCGGAAGATGAACAAATCCTATTGCATTGATAATTTGATTTTATATAAATGGTTTCNNAAATGAGAAAAAGCAGCTCTTTTGCATCATTGATCTTTATCATAATACTATTTATCGGCGGAGGAATAGCGATTGCTACGTATAGTCCAACAGCTAATTTTCAAAGTACATTGATCGGAATCATCACTTTTATAATCGCACTTTTTGTTTCACTGTCAACCAAGATC
>PLNZ01000348.1 GCA_003142915.1 Ignavibacteriales bacterium
TTTAGTGATGTAGTGAAAATCTGTAATGATTTTTCTATATCCGGTCTCTGTTTCCCGTTGTAATTTGGTTGAGCATCAATACGAATTGAAAAAACTAAGAGTATTAACACTACAACTGCTGTTTTCAAATAACCTGTTCTCATGATTTTATCCTTTATATGTTTTAAAAACTCACATCATAAGTAACAATTCGCATACCAAACCAGTTTAATTTCTGTAAGCTATTTATATATAACAGTTTATGGTAATATATGATTTATGTGATTAATGTACAAATTGGTGCCACAAAAGTGAAGGTATTCCCATAGAAATGTCTACAAGTAATTGGTATACAAATATTTAATGCGAAAGGATAGATAGTGGCTAAAGGAAGAATTGTGGCATGAATAGACAGGGTACAAATCTTATAATATGGTTTTTAGTGAATAGTCCTTCCGTTCCTTATTATTTTATTCATTATCTTCCGCCCTGCGCAAACGGTTATTCAATGCACGCCTTGATATTCCAAGCAATTCCGCAGCTATAGTTTGATTACCATCAGCTCTTTTTAATGCCTCCTCAATTAATGTTTCTTCCGTTTCCTTCAATGTTGGAAATCTTCCCGGGAAATATATTAATTCATCAGTCTGATGATTCACACTGTTAGGAGCACTAAACTTGTTGTTTCTCTCCTGATCATAATCGTTAATTTTTTGCCTTATTGATTCAAGCGATAGAATTCCGGATGTATGAACGCTTATGGCATCGAATATCATCCCTTCAAGTTCGCGGACATTTCCGGGAAAAGGATAGTTACCCAATAATGTATATAGTTCTTTCGGAACTGCCGGTCTTTTCTTCCCCAATTCTTCAGAGGCTTTTGAGATAAGATGATCTACTAAATAAGGGAGATCAATTTTCCTTTCCCTTAAAGGAGGAATGATTATATGATGGGATTTTAACCTGTAATATAAATCCTGCCTGAAAGTACTATTTGCCTGCATTGTTTTTATATCACGGTGTGTGGCAACAATTATTCTTGCATTGGATAGTTTGGCAATGTCCGAACCTAACGGGTAATAATGACCATCCTGCAGAAGCCTCAATAATTTCACCTGTGATTCAACACTTAAATCTCCTATTTCATCAAGAAACAATGTACCGTCATCGGCTTTTTCAATCAGACCTTTTCTCTCGGTATCGGCGCCGCTAAAAGCTCCCTTCTTGTGTCCGAATAAAGTATCGGAGAAGAAATTATCATCAACGCCCGCAACATTAACGGAAACAAGTTCTCCTTTTCTTTCGCTTACTGTATGAATTGCTTTAGCAAATAGTTCTTTCCCTACCCCAGTTTCTCCCGTAACCAGTACCGGCAAATTAGTTTTTGCAATTGCTTCAATATATTTGAATATAGACTCAATTACATTGCAGCGTGTAATTATTTCTGTGAAAGCTTCGGGGTGTTCAATCTTTTCCCTTAAAAGCGACTGCTTAAGCATTTCATTTTCGTTTTTAATTTCGGTAATCTCCAACCCGCGCCTTATGGCCGATACAAGCCTTGTATCACTAACGGGTTTTACCAAATAATCAAAAGCGCCTTCTTTCATACAGAATACAGCGCTTTCCACATCATTTATAGCAGTAAGAACAATTACCGGAATCTGTGGATATTTATGAACTATCGCAGGAAGTAAATCCAGACCTGACAGGTACGGCATATTAATATCAAGAACCACAAGGGAGTAATCTTTTTTAGACATCAAATCCATTATTACCTGGCTGTCGCGACAGGTTTCAATATTATTCATCCCGCCGGAAGACATAGTAAGTTCTGCACTTAACAGAAAATGTTCTTCATCATCGACAAAAAGAATTGGATCTGCCGGTACTATTTTCCGACTCATTTTTTATCTCTCCGTTAATTCATATTCATTTAAACCGGGAAATGATACTCTTGCCATCGTACCTCTGCCGGGCTCGCTTTTTAAAGAAAGACTGCCGCCGTGGGTTTTAACTATATTGTATGAGACAGAAAGTCCAAGTCCTGTTCCGCCCATATTCCTTTTAGTGGTAAAGAAAGGGTCCATAATATGTTTAAGATCATCTTCGGGAATACCAATCCCTTTGTCTTCAACTTTAATCCGCACCTTATTTCTTTCAGCGTTATAGTATGTATAGACCTTTATTTCGGCAGAATTATCCTTTAAAGACTGACATGCATTAGTAATTAAGTTAATTACTACCTGTTCAATTTGTTGTATATTACCTTTTACAAGCGGCAGATTTTTCCCGTATTCAACTTTAAAATTATTTGTTGATTTTTTTATCAAATTATTCGTAATAAGGATAGCTATTTCTACAGCCTTATTTACATCTACCATTTCGTTAAGTTTACCGCTGTCCATTCTTGCATACTCAGTTAGGTTACCGGTAATAATTTTGATTCTCTCTGATCCTTTTAGTATGCCGTCAAGCAATTGTCCAATTTTATCTTTTGAAGAACTATAAAGCATACCAGCCACAATAAAATCGCCGTTATTGTTATAATACTCATCAAGAATAGGCAGAATATCTTTCCAGATTTTTAAGAGAAGCTGTACATTAAGAAGAATAAAATTATTTGGGTTTATTATCTCATGCGCAATGCCGGCAACTAATATCCCAAGAGAAGCCATTTTATCGGCTTGTTTCAACTGTTTATCCCTGACTGCCGCCGCCGCCGATGCTTTTTTAAGCTGCGTAATATCATTAATTAGACCGTCATAAGTTATAGGATAACCGCCGCCGTCTTTTGTTACAACAATTTTGTTCCTTACCCATCTTATTGAACCATCGCGATGTATTATGCGATGCTCCAATGCATTTACTTCTTCACCTGCAAGCGCCAGTTGTGCCTGTTTAAGAACATTTTCCCGATCCAGGTTATGTACCATGCGGTACCAAAGTTCCGGGTCCTTTTTATAATCTTCCGAAGTATAACCTGTAACGGAAACGCATCCGGGACCATG
>PLNZ01000141.1 GCA_003142915.1 Ignavibacteriales bacterium
TTCTTAATATTTCAATCTGTAATTTTTTTGATCTTTCAATAATTAAATACTCTCACATTATAAATAAAAGATAGCAAGAAGTATCTACCCAGAACGTTTGTTCTTACATCTTCAGTATACGTATCGGTAACATTATGTTGTATACTTACGTTTTGATTTAATATATCATTAGCNNGAAGTTGAATGCTGAGTTTTGCATATAATAGTTACTATTTGTGCCCATGGTTGAAGAATTTGTCACATGATTATAACTATTTGATGTTGATAGAGTGAAATCAACTCTATCGCTGATATTGCTTCCTAAAACAAATCCTAAAACATAGGTGTCTGAATTAGCGTAATTATCTAAATTATCTATTATACCGGGTATTCGGGAATAATTGACGTTTACATTCAGGTTTAAATTTGATTTTATGAGGTTTATTGGAAATCCATAGGTTAAATATGAACTATATTTTATATATCCATTCAGGTTTTCGGGAATGGATAATTTTGTGCCTGGATTTAAAGCAACGTTATCAAAGGTTGTATCCTTTTCTGCAATTATAGTTTTATTACCTATATAATTTTGAATAGCTGTTGCATTGAAAAATACAAAAAATGCATTTGAATGTTCGTTATTTGTCTGAATATATCGGAGCGTGAGAGATTGTTTATAATCCTGGCTTAGACCGGGGTTACCTATAGTCAATTGAGTAGTGTTAGAATTGTTCAATATATTTTGTAATTGAGTTATACTCGGATCATTGTTAGTAGTGGTATAAGATATGCGCAGGTTATTATTCCTTGAAACATAATAACGAAGAAAAAATGACGGCAACACGGAATAAAATGAACGCTCCATCGATCCTGCATTGGGAAATGTTTGATTATTCTCCAATTGAGCAATATTATAATTAAGATTTAATGCAATTGATACTTCATCTTCCCTGAAACGATAACCAGCTCCGACATTTTGCGATTTGTATATTTTTTTATAAACATTGCTTAAAGAGTCTAAAAGAAAATTGTTTTGGTCCAATGTGTTATAAGTTTTTTGATTGCTATTGTCCTCTGAATAATAGATTTTCGAGTCAAGTTGCAATAAACTTAAGGAATTAATTGGCTCGGTATATACAAGATTTGCGGAAGTACTATATCCATGCTCAGATAAATTGGAATTCTGACCTGTAGTATCCGAGGTTTCACCATTGCTGTAATAAACATTTTCTGCATTAAGGTTATTATTACCGGAATTTGAAGTAAAAGTTCCGTTCAGTAATAAAGATAATGTCCTTCCGACAGTTTCAAATTTATGTCGGATCAATAAATTATTTGATGAATTTACTGCTGTAAGGTCTGAATTAAATACATTGTAAGAAGTATTTAATGTATCAATACCGGATTTTGATGTACCGTATACTTTGCTTAATCCGTCATTTAACTGATTAGAATAAGTAGGAGTAAATAATATTGAATTGGAAGAATCTATTTGGTAGTTGAGCCTCACGTTAAAACGATTGTTGGTATTATTAGTGAGAGCTGAATTAGTTGCATTATAGCTCTGTGCATCCGCATTAGAAAAAAAATAATTACGGTTGTCAATCGATTCGGCATCATTACTTGTATAATTAAAAAAATAACTTGCGGTCAAGTCGACTTTATTTCCCCATTTATTTGAATAATTAAGTCCAATTGCTTTTGTTGTTGTTAATCCTGTAGATTGATTTACAAGAAAATTGGAAATACTTGGTGTGCCTCCTGCAGCTCCTCCAGCACCTCCTCCATAATTGCTTGTATTACCGCTCGAATTGCCGCCTAACCCACTTCCACCACCACCTCCAGGTCTGTTGAATGATCTTCCCGAACCGGACATTACACCGAGCAAGTCTGCAGTAGAAAAATTTTGTATATTTATATTATTTATTTGTGAAATGATTGAAATTCTCTGATTATCATTAAAAAAATTAATATTTCCGCCTGCCGAATATCTTCCATCATCGCCGTAGCCGCCCAAAAAACGTCCAAAAATATTTGGTTTATCTTTCATTTTTGTAACAATATTTAGTGTTTTGCTTGTATTACCGTCATCAAAACCGGTAAATTGGGATTGATCGCTGAGTTGGTCGTATATTTGAATTTTATCAATTACTTCAGCCGGAAGGTTTTGCAGCGCCATGTTAGGATCACCAAAAAATGGTTTCCCGTCAACCAAAACTTGTGTCACATTTTCTCCCTGTGCCTGTATTACGCCGTTTTGAACAACAATTCCGGGCATCTTTGTAAGCAAATCTTGAGCAAGGGCATCTCTGTTAGTTTTATAAGCGCCTGCGTTATACTCTGAAGTATCATGCTTGAGTACAATTAAAGTGGGATTAGCAGTTACTTCTACTACGCCAAGCCTTACGCCTTGAGAAGAAAGATATATAGTACTTAAATCAAGATGGTTGTCTTTTATTTGAATATCTTTTTTATAATCACTATAGCCTACATAGGTAATTTTTAGAGTATATTTCCCTGATTTTATTCCATCAAAATAAAATCTTCCCCGGCTGTCGGTTACCATTCCTTTTGATTTTGAATCAAGTTGATGGGTAAGTAGTGTATTTGCTCCCTCTAAAACTTTTTTATTTGATTCATCCGCTATAACACCCCTAATCGAGTATGTTTGTGAAAATAAGTTTATACAGGAATATAATACAATAATAAGTACATAACATTTCTTCATGCAGCTTTATAATAATTTTATTCTATCCTTTTAGTCAATGCTGTCTCAATAAAGGTTTAAAAAACCGAATACAAATAATATTTTTGAGACTCTTAATAATTGTTTTTATGCGATTTCACTTTTATTTGCAA
>PLNZ01000398.1 GCA_003142915.1 Ignavibacteriales bacterium
TAATGTTAAAGCCCAGATAAGAAAAAAATTTATATTATCTATATAATTTTATTTACCAATGTTAAATTATAATTATTTGTCTTTAATTTCAGCCATAATGTTTTTAGCTTCAGCCAAACGTCTTTCATCATCCTGATGTTGTTTTTGACAAGAGAATGCTTTATTCAGCATTTCTCTTGCTGTTTTGTAATCATCTTCACGATCAAGAGAAATAGCATAGTCAACATAAAACATTAAATAACCGGAGTAAAGAGCGATTGCTTTTTTGTATTCTTCGAGCGCAACATCATTATCAGCCCATCCGAGTCCTAGTATCGCACGTGCCGGTTTCCATTTTTCACTTGTCTTTGCATGAGTTCGTGCTAAAACATAATGGGCAACACCCTGAACAAAATTCCCTCCGTTATTTAATTGAATAGCTTTTTCGGCATCAGCTCTTACGGAATTAACGACCCCCGCAACTGAAAATAATCCTTTAAACAATGCAATACGACCGTTGGCAACTGCCCGTCTTAAGTATCCAATTGAATTTTCAGGTTCTTTATTAACTGCTTTATCGGCATATTCAAATCCTTTCTTAAATGTAGCGAGCTGAGCATCTTTTTGTTCACCTGTATTCTCAGGCATCTTTTCGGCAATTTCTACTAAAGATCTTGATATGCGCCAAAGTATTTCAAAATTGTTCGGATCTGTTTTTTCAGCATTCTTAAAAACTTCCAGTGCTTTTTCATTATTAAATTGTTTGTAATACTTATCTCCTTCATCAATAAGATGGTTAATTGGTTGAGAGTAATTATTTAATACCGGAAGGAGTAAAACAATGAAAAACATAAATAGTGTTTTTGATAATTTCATTTATAAGTCCCATGAATGATTTTGCTGTCTTTAACTCTTAATCGTAATCATACTCTTACTCTGAAATATCCCTCTTCGTATAAAGAGATGTATTTGCAAGCGGCAAAAATCTTGTCCAGTTGCCTTCTTTATTTTTATCAGCTGCAATTGCATATTTATACGCATTAGATTTTGCGCTGAGTTCATCTGCCTGGTAAAGAACGATTGCTTCCAGGGTTTTGGGTTCAACAGGTGAAGCAAATTCCAATTTTCCCTGGTGACTAAGCACAATATGTATCAACTGATTCTTTAATTCCACAGGGAAATCAGGTATAGACGATGCTGTTTTTTCAATTTCAAAAGCGCTAATCATTATATGACCGATAAGTTTTCCTTTATCTGAATAATCAAATACGGAATCAAATGTAAGTTCTTCTGTTTTACCGAAATCATGCAGGAGAGCCCCGCAAATTAAAAGATCACGGTTAATTACCGGATGAAATGAATACATCAAATCACAAATTTTTATTATTTCGAGAGTATGTTCCAATAATCCGTGGATGTAAGCATGATGCCAGCCTTTACCGGCAGGAGCTTTTATATATTTTTCGAGATTATCTGTTGAAAGAATTATCTTTATCAGCTTGTTTAAATAAGGATTACCGACTGAATTAATATTCTCATTCAGTTCATTTATCATAACATTTAATGGGCGGTTTGAATGGGGGAGAAAATCTTCAGGTTTTACATTATCGCTTAATTCAGCCAAACGTAATTTATCAATTCTCATTTGAGAAGAACCGAGGTATTCTTCTATTTGACCTGCTGCTTTAACAACTGCGCCCGCTTTGAGTTTATCGGAATATTTTTCAACATTATCCCAGATTTTTGCAGGAATGACAAGGGATTTATCACGCAGTTCAAGATTGATATATGCTTTACCGTTTTTAGCTGTTTTGACTTCATATTTATTCACTATGAGGAAAAGAGTTATCTCTTCACCCGGTGAATATTCATTCAGACCTTTTTGGTTAAGCATAAAATGAGAGCCGAATTAACTGTACGTTAATTTAGTAAAAAAATAATTGATGGGAAAAGACTATCACTCGATATATTTAATAATGCTTTCTTTTGGCAGACGTACCATAACAGAGCGATGAACTAGTTCAATCGATACTGCAAGCCAACTTTCCTCTTGTTGAGCTGTTACAACTCCGATAACATCCATAAAAGGACCATCAATAATTTTCACTTTTGCGCCCGTTTCAATTTTATCGCTTATTACAACGTCAAAAGTCTCTGTGAGCATTTTTCTTAAACTTTCTATTTGCCAATCAGGAATCGCAGACGGTTTCCCATTAAAACATATTGTTCGTACAATTGCTTTTTGTTCAACAGCAAGAAAGCGTTCTTTTTCGTTTGAATGTATAAAAATATAACCTCTGAAAAGAGGACTTGTTACTTTCTTTTTCCTGTCACTCCATTTTTTAATTGCTGTGAATGTAGGCAGGTAATTCTCAACAGATACACTATTTAATTGCTCTTCGGCTTTAAATTCATTACGGGGCTTGGTATAGAGAGCATACCATTTTTTATCGGATGTGATAATACTATCCATTTAAATTTTTCCTTTTAATAAGAGTATTAAATAACGGATTAGTATAAACATTCTCGAATCATTTGGATAAGAACGGAATGGTCAACAGGTTTTGCTATTACTTTATCTACTCCAAGCTTTAAATATTTTCTTGTTATATCATCAGTAAGCTTTGCGGAAATTACAATTATCGGAACGGTTCTGGTTGATTCTTTTTTCTGGATTGCTTCGACAAGCTGAATCCCATTCATTAACGGCATATCATGATCCGTAATCAGTAATGTCGGCAGCAGTTCTTTGTAAATACTAATTGCCTCATAACCATTTTCAGCGAATTTAACATCAAAATTTTTAAGAGCATCCTCAATTATCTTTTTATACAGTACGCATGTACCCTCGTCATCTTCTACTATCAGGATAAGGTTTCTTGCTTCCGGGATTGTGAAATGAAATTCGCTTCCGGAACCTAATTGCGAATAAAACCATACTTGTCCCGAATGCTTTTCAATAATTTCCTTGACAAG
>PLNZ01000009.1 GCA_003142915.1 Ignavibacteriales bacterium
TGCTTGTTTCAAGATTCCTCAAAACATGTAGAAATAATTACACCGCTGCCGCTGCCAAATTTAAGTATTAATGCCGGAACTAATTTTTTTAGTCTTGATGACTATAATTATTTCTTCGGAGTGAAAAATAAAGATGCTAACGGAAAAGATATTGGAAGAATATTAACTCCTTCAGATAAAGACCGCCTCAAAAATCTATTTTCCGACGGCGGCAACGTATTTCTTGATGGATCATTTATGCTTTTCGGAATTTCAGTACAGCCAACTAAATCTTTCGGAACAATTGCATTTACAATCTCAGATATCATTTCAGCTAATGCAACTTTTCCAAAAAGTATTATAGATATTGCAATGGACGGAAATATTTCAAACAGCGTTTATAATTTTAACGATACACAATTTAAAGCCNNATATTCGTTCTCTTATGCTCATGAAATAAATATTTTTCCGCATATTTTCAAATCACTAACCGCCGGAGTTTCAATCAACTTTATACAAGGATTTGTTTATGCCGGAATTGATCATATCAACACACAGTTGCAAACCGGAGATGAAAATGTCATAACGGGACAAAGTGATTATCTTGCTCATGCAGCATTCTCTACAAGTTTTAATGTCAAATACGATTTTGATAAATCCGTTAAAACAAATAATTCATTTTCTTTGTTTCCTACTCCCGCAGGCACCGGTGTAGGACTTGATTTTGGAATCAATGCAAAGCTATCAGATTTTTTTTCAATTGGATTTGCGCTTACTGATATCGGAAGCATAACCTGGAATAAAAATGCTGCTGAATATTCAACCAACAAAGCACTATATATTGACGATATAACTAACAAAGATCAGGTTGATACACTTACAGATCATTTAACAGGTAAAAACAGCGGTAAATATGTGAACTCATTCTCAACACAATTAGCGACAGCTTTACATCTAGGATGTGCTTTAGAGTTAACAAATCTTTTACTTGCATTTGATTATAATCAAGGATTCAATGATCAACCGGGCAACAGCACTATTCCAAGATTTTCTGTTGGTACCGAATGGATACCTAAATGGTGGGTACTTGAATTCAGAACCGGTATTTCAGCAGGCGGTTATGAAAAATTTAATTGGGGCGCCGGGCTAGGTCTAAATTTCGGATTGCTTGAACTTAATTTCGGTTCTCCGGATTTCCAGTATGTATTTGCTCCAAATGATACAAAACGGATAGCAATTGCATTTGACTCAAAATGGAAATTTTAATCTGCCGGCAGCGGGCAAGTCTGCATTGAACGGGTAAACTCTTCTCCTCTTCAAGCGAACCAGTTAAATTAATATAATAGTTCCTTATNNAATTATTTAAGAGCATTAAATTTTGTAAGCAAACTTAATATAACGATTAAAACTAAAAATGAAATTAAAACTGTCATAAATAGAATTATTCTTCTAACTAATTTAGTTTTTTTTCTTATTTGATTTTGACCTTTCGAGTAATCATTACTGCTTTTATAGTCCCCCTTACTTATTTCCCATTTATCATGTGTTGCGATGTTTTTTTATTCCTGCATTTAAAGTTTCTCATATATTATTAACAACATAATTTACTTTTACAAAGATACGAAAAGCTAAAATTTCTTCTTATGTTTATTGTGATTTTAGTTGAATAATTAGAAATTATTTTTTTGAGAAATATTTTACAATTTTAGATTCTTCAATTTTGGAGCCAAACTTCTAACTGTTGTAACAACCAAAAGGGTCATTGTTCCGCCAAAAATTATTGAAGGAATCAATCCCATCAATTTTGCCGCTAAACCGGATTCGAATGAACCTAACTCATTGGATGATCCTATAAATATGCTGTTAACGGCTGAAACTCTTCCGCGCATTTCATCAGGAGTATAAAACCGAATAATTGTATTACGGATAATTACACTTACATTATCAAACATTCCGCTTAATAACAAAATTAATAATGCTGCATAAAAGTTTTTCGTTACAGCAAAAATAATGATACAGATTCCAAATCCGAATACGCATACTACAAGATTACGTCCGGCGCGGTTAAATGGTGGTTTGTAAATCTGAACAAATGACATAATAACTGCACCTACAGCAGGAGCTGCACGTAAAAATCCTAGTCCTTTAGCTCCGGTATGCAAAACCTGATCGGCAAACATTGGTAATATACAAACAACACCGCCAAAAAATACAGCGAACATGTCCAAACTTATTGCACCTAGGATAATCTGATTATTGAAAACAAATTTAAGTCCTGAAAACAAACTTTGCCATATGTTCTCAATTTTTGTTCTTTCAGGCAAAGGTTTCTTTTTAATACATGAAAAAAATATCAGTCCTGACAGACTGAACCAAATAACTAAAAAGTAAGCCATACCTATTCCAAAAAAACCGCAAATGAGTCCCCCTATTGCCGGACCGGATATTTCCGCAAATTGCCAGTTCATACTGTTCCATGTTGAAGCATTTCCATACAATTCTTTAGGAACAACCTGACCAAATAACGCGCTTTGAGCCGGAGACATAAAACCTCGCGCAAGACCGGTAACAAATATTATAATATAAATCGGAAATGTTCCGAATATTACAAGTGTGTGATGGAAAGAGGTCGTTATTAAGAAAAGTGCTATTGCACAAATAAAATAAACTGCATTTGAGAAGAGTATTATTTTTTTACGATTAACAATATCGGCAACATGCCCTGCAAATAAAGCAACACAAAANNGAGGATCATGAGTAAGCTGATAAATTTGCCAACCAACTACAACCGACTGCATTTGAATTGCAAATGTCAAGAAGAAACGAGCGTAAATATATCGGCGGAAATCCTTTATTCGTAAAGCAGCATAACCGTCTTGAGAAGATAAATCCGATTCCATAAACTCCAATTTAAAGTGAGTGCAAACATACATGTGTTTGGAAACTTTAACAATGCAGCTGAATATATTTTATTACCGGATAGCATTTTCATATCTTT
>PLNZ01000112.1 GCA_003142915.1 Ignavibacteriales bacterium
ACCTAATAATAATTATTTTCGCAGCCTTCATTTGCAATATACCAGCCCAGACTGATTCATTTACTATTTTGGCAGTTCAGGGGAAAGTACTATTGTCGAAAAATAAACCGGTTATGTGGAGCAATTTAAAAATTGGAGATAGATTTTCTGGAGATTCTAAAATAAAATNNGATTTTGTGCTGAAAGAACTGTCAAAAAAAATTGATAACCCTTTAGAAATGAAGGTTACAGGCGCCGTTGTTAGAGGAAGAATAAATTACATAGCTGCCGGAATGCCATTTAACACTTGTATTATAGATCCCATAGTTAATTTTAAATGGTATCCCGATGAAAGGACTGATTATTATAACTTTAAAATACTTGACGGTGAAAATCGAACACTTTATATAAAAAAATTGCAGGATACCTCCATTACAATTAATATTAATTTATTTAATAATCCCGGCAATTCCTGCTTTAAGTGGATTGTTTCTAATTACGAAAAACTTGAAATATCCTCTGATACAAATTATATAATTAAATTTACTCAATTACAAACAGAAGCTATAAAAGATTCGGTTGAACAATTAAATGAAATACTAGGGAAAGAACAATCGGCGCTTAACCAGATAATTTTAGCTGAATTTTATCAAAGGAATAATCTTAATATTGATGCGCTTAATGGGTATAAAAAGGCTGTAAGTTTAGCGCCAAAAGTAAAAATTTACTCTGCTATGTTCAAAGAATTTTTAAATAAGGTTGATNNTCCGCCGCCAGGCGGATTTATAATAAATGACAACCCCATAAAATCTATAAAATCCCGCAGGGATGGATGCCCAGGAAAGATGATATAGAATTTAGTTTACTTTCTTATATAGTCTTTCCAGATACGATAGCCTGCTAACATAAAAGCGCCGGAAAAATTGAAATAGCCCATTATATTTTGAAACTCTGTCGGTTTTGATTGTAAATAGATATTATTAAGATAATTCAAAAATTCTTTTTTATTTTCCGAAAACGTGTATTCTATAGGCGATGTTAATGATAATGCAGGTAAAGATAATTCATCATTATTAAAAGAGGTAGTGTCGTTAAATGGGAAATGCAGTCTTAAAAAAAATATATCTTCCGGTGTAAATAATTTATTTTCTTTAATCAGGTCGCTATGCATTATATTAAATTTAGTAACTGTATCCTGGTTCTGATAAATAGTATTGTCCGGTTTAATTTGTCCGGTACCGGATGAATCAGCAGGTAATACCTGGCAATTAAGTCCTTCTGCAATTAAACAAAAATAAATAACCAACAATAAACGATTCATTTCAAGCTTCCCTCCATTTCTTGAATTAATGTTTTATTAATTCAATATGTATTAATATACAAACTATACCGTTAAAAATTTTGATTTCCGAATACATTAAATTTGTAGTAACAAACAAATTATTTATTCATGTTACGCAAAAGATATTTAAAATAACCCCGCCGCCTGCATGCCGGCAGGCAGCTTAATAATTCCCTTTTATTAAAAAAAATATTGTAATAATATTGTACATAATATATTCAGGTTTTATTATAAATGTTTAAATATACTTTACTCTTTTTTTTATCTTTAATAATATTTTCAACAATTAATGCACAGCAATTAAGCAGCAGTAAACTGGATTCATTGTATTACTCTGTAGTTAAGATTAAAAGACCTGACTTGTTAAGAAACAAAATACCGGCTGTTAGTGCGGCTGCTGCTCATATAAAGAGTGCGACAGGTTTGTTTAACGCCGTAAGAATGCAGTTGCAGTTTTTTAATAGTCAGCAGAAAAGCGTATTACAAAGCATCCTTCAGGGACCTGTTACCGATACAAGCTTTGTTTCACCGGGAGGTTTTTTTAGAATATTTTATGATAACAAAGAAGAAGCGGATACCCCGACCTACAGTATTGACTCGCTGGCTTTAGCATTGGATTCAGTCTATAATTATGAGGTGAACTATATCGGCTTTCCTCCTCCGCCTTTTTCGGATGGCGACAACAAGTATGATGTTTATGTACAAGCTTTAGGATATGTTTACAGCTATACTACGCCTGAAACCGAAACTCCTGCGGGATCAGGCAAGTACACGTCATATATTGAGATTAATAATGATTATACAGATTTCTATACAACCGGAATTAATGCGGTAAGAGTTTCCTGCGCTCATGAATTTGACCATGCAATTAATTTAGGGAATTATGTTAACCGGTATTTTGCAGGCGATGAATTCTTCTATGAGCTTTCGGCTACAGCTATGGAGCATTTTGTTTTTGCAACTATTAAAGACTACCTGCAATATCTGCCGTCATATTTTGACAATACTTCAAACAGTATGGCTGTTAACGGAACATTGCAGGAATTCGGTTTGGGTATATGGAATATATATCTAAAGGACCGTTTCGGGTTTGATATAATCAAAAAAGAATGGGAGCTAATGCCAACGGAGGTAGCTATGGATTGTATAAACGATGCAGTCCAGGATTACGGTTCATCTTTAGGAGCAGAGTTAAATAACTTTGCCGTATGGATGTATTTTACTAATTACAGAACCATCCCGGGAAAATATTTTGAAGATGCATCTTACTATCCTCTTGTCCTGCCTTTATCTACTTTAAATTTTAATTCCGGCTTATCATTCCAATTAGAGAGCGGGGCATCATCAAATAGTTTTGTCACAATAATAAACCCGGTTTCTCTTGATACCCTGGTTATTATTATAACAAATTCCGATGTTCAGGACGCAATAGCTAATACGGATTCACTTTATCCTTTTAAAGTTAGCTTATATAATTCTGATGTTAGCGGAACTACAAAGATAACCAATAATTACTTTATCAATTTTTCTGCCGTTAACAGCACATTTTGGACGAATGGTGAAATCCTCAATAATGCAGTTATTCAATCCGGGCAGAGTTTAGCAGGCTCCATAAATTATCCGTTCCCTTCTCCTTTCAACTATTTAAAAAATGCTTTTATATATATTCCTATTAATCCGGTAAACAATATCGGCATTCAATTTAATGTTTACACGATTGCCATGAAATTAGTTTATTCTTCTAATCAGCCGTTTAATTATTTCAACGGTCTAAAGGTTATAAAATGGAACGGGCGAAATTCAGATAATAACAAACTCCCAACCGGAGTATATATTTATACTGCTAAAACCGGGGACAACCTGGCAAAGGGGAAATTAGTTATCTTTAATCAATAATTCATAGAGACGGGGCATGCCCCGTCTCACAACGTTATACGTAAAAGGTTAAGGATTCTCACCGTTTTGACTCGGCTCTTTCTCGACTTGATGGTCGTTTGACTTACAAGAAGTTGATAGAAGATTGACGTTTTTTATAATACAAGTTATTATTAAATTAAGTATAGTATCGTGAATCTCTTTTACATCCTGACTATCAACGTCATCATTTAGGTATTTGCTTATTTCCCAACTTATAAATTTATTTAAGGAGTCTTTCGTGGGTATAGATGGGAAGAATGGTTCGGTTACAATTGCTTGGGGGCAATTATTATCGATGGTCGGATTAATATCGGTAAATTTTGTTTCTCTGGAATATTCAATGATAAATGCCGTATCGAAGTTAACATCAACAGATTTGAATATTACAGTTCGTTTATTGTCTGGCGATTCATTCACTATTTTGTTAAAAAAACTCACAAGAATAATCCATTATAAATTTGATGATGAAATAATTAAATCTTTCAAAGAGGTATATAATTCATTAGATACAGTTGGCAAAAAGAGAAATAAATATATACATTCGAAATACTATATTGATAAAAACAAAAACATATTTAGATTTAAGATTAATCCCAATTCTGAAACATCAGTAGTCGAAATAGAAAAAGAAGAACTAAAAACTATAGCAAATCTTTCCACTGAAATTAAAGAAGCGGAAAAACAATTATTATTATTTGTTGACGAAATCATATTAAAATTTCCACAATATTTTAAGGATACAAATGGAAACAACCAAAACGAAACCGAACAAAAAAACAACCAAGAAAAAACTTGAAAAGCCGCTCAAGCTTAATATGAGTTTTGATGAAGCTATTAAGAAAATCATAAATGTAAAAGTCCCTAAAAAGGAATAAAGGAAATTTTTTATGCCTAATCTTGAAGGCCTTAAAAAGCTTTGGGATGATTTTGAAGCACAAAAACAGCCGACTATAGAAGGTATGCGTGAATTATTCATACAAATTGTTAAATTACAAACTCGTGTTTTGGCACTTGATGAAATACTCATTTCTTTCCTCGCTGAAGCAAAGGGTGTAGAAACAAAAGAAATCTTTGATGAATTAGATAAAAAATACGACGAATGGTGGAAAACCCTTTCGGCTTTTTATCCGAATATTTTATAATCCAACCACTTTTAATATATCTTTCGGCAAGTTCATTTTTTAAGTTAGTCATTGTATATCTCCCTTTCCCTATATTCATGAGAGTAAAAATATGAAATTAATTTTTCCCAAAAACCCGTTTTATTTACCAGACTTTTATGATTTGTGGTTTAATTTATTAGGATGTTCCTAGAACAATCTACCTTAAAAAAACAAAAAAATTAGCAAACTCCAATTTATAATTACCCAAATGCTACAACGATTGAAACAGTTGCTTTGAGTTGTGGGTTACATACTTGTTTATTTCGTAATTTATTCAAGTCTCATTGAAGTGTTAGATTTAATTTCGATTGCCAAATCATTCCTGTTTTTCTTGATCAC
>PLNZ01000385.1 GCA_003142915.1 Ignavibacteriales bacterium
ATCATTTGCGTAACTTCAGTTACGTTATGTTTATTCACCTTTCCTTGCTTTTAGATCAAGCCCTATCTTAATTTCCATTTTTGCATCAAGGTTATAGAATATTGCTATGATTATAACTATAATAGCCAAAGCTGCCGGTATTGTGCTCATCATATGCCTGAGCCCGTTAAGAGTATGTTCATTTTGTGCAACGTTTGCAATATATCCGATTATAGTAAGAACAAATCCTGCGACGGCGCCGCCTACAGCCCATCCCATTTTCTGCGAGAATGTAGCAGCGGAAAAAACTAATCCGGTTGCTCGCCTACCAAATTTCCATTCTCCATAATCTGCAGTATCTGCATACATTGACCAGATTAACGGAAACATTGCTGCGCCCGGAATTGATCCGAGGCATTGTAAAATATACATATATAATAAATCTTTAGGCCCTGCAAGAAAAAATAATGCATTACAAACAGCAGTAGCTATAGTCAATACTATAAAAGTTAACCTTTTATCACCGCGGAATATTTTTGTAATATAAGGTGTGGAAAAAGCCCCGATAACTGAAAACACTGTGCCTACAGTTATAAAAGGTCCGGCGGCAAGCTCACTTCCAACATAATACTTAAAATAATAAAGTATAGCCGAATTTTTAACCGACACATAAATTAGTGTCATAAGACCCATAGAACAAAGGACAACCCAGGGGCGATTTTTCAAAAGATCTTTTATATCATTTTTTACACTGCTTTGTACTTTTGGAGGCTTGACGCGCTCTTTTGTAGAAAAGACAGTATATGAGAATAATAAAGCGGCAGCTACTGCAAATACAGTCATAGCCAGAGGATATCCTAACTTGTCATTGCCCCTTCCAAAAAAAGTAACTAAATATAAAAAAGAACCTGTAGCAATAATATTACCACTAAATGCCCCTATAAATCTATAAGAAGCTAATTTTGTACGCTCATCTGAGTTGGGAGAAATAACTCCAAGCAAAGCTCCATAAGGTACATTAACTATTGAATAAGCTATCATAACTAATGTATAAGTAACATAAGCATAAACAATTTTACCGGTCATACCGAAATTAGGCGTAATAAACATTACTATACCGAGAATGGTATACGGTATAATTCCTCTAAGCATCCATACCCTGAATTTTCCGTATTTGGATTCGGTTCTGTCCGCAATTACTCCCATGACAGGATCAATTAATGCGTCCCAAATTCTGGTTATCAAGAACATTGTTCCTACTATAATTGGGACACGTTTATCGGAAGTGAAAAAAGTATCGGTATAAAAAAATATCAGAAATATTGAAAATGTCTGCCAGTAAAGGCAGGAAGCAGTATCGCCGACTGCATATCCTAATTTTTCTTTCCAGAAAATCAATTTTTGGTAAACAAGGGCTTTAGGTTGATCTGCAGCAGTAGTTACATCACTCATAATATTCCCAACTTTAATTAGAAATTTTAGTTAATTAAAAAAATCAAAAGTTAATTATTATTTTTATTAGTTAATTATATAATTAACGAGTTCAGCAAAAGCCTGCCTACGGCAAGTTTTGCCGACCTATATACTAATTAAATAAAAACTCTTCACTAATAAAAATTGTTTTATTATTAAAAACTATTAACCCTCTACAAGGGTTAGAAATAAAGTGTTGCTATCTATTTACTACAATTATCCGACCTATCCAAGGTCATGTTCCAATGAACATCGCAGATGTTCAATTCCTGTTAGGGATTGACTAATCTATAGCTTACGAACGCAATCGTACTGCCATCAGGCGACCATGACGGGACATTTATTGTGCCCTGACCTCCGAATAGTTTTGCAAGCACCTTTATATCGCCACCTGCAGCAGGCATAAGCCTAAGCATTACATCTTTATTGGCAGGATGACCTTTAACATCTTTTTCATACGAAAGAAAAACAATCCATTTCCCATCCGGGGAGGGGTGCGCAAACCAATTATTGAATTCATCCGAAGTTACTTGTTTCTGATCGCTTCCATCGGCATTCATCCGCCAGATTTGCATAGTTCCAGTTCGTTCGGAATTGAAATAAATATACTTCCCATCGGGAGAATATTCAGGGCCATCATCCAGACCCGGGGCTGAAGTTAAGCGTGTTTCAGTACCTCCATCAACAGGGACGGTATATACGTCAAAATTACCGTTTCTTTCAGCACAATAAGCAAGGGTTTTTCCATCCGGCGACCAGCCGTGCCAATAAGACGGTCCAACCGGAGTAATTTGTTTAGGAGTACCGCCGGTAACAGGTACAATATAAATAAGCGATTTGCCTTCTCCCTTTGATTGGTCGCTGATAGCTAACTGACTGCCATCNNAAAATTTTCCCATCACGATTGAATAACAAATACTTCCCATCCCGCGACCAATTAGGCGCTTCGAAATGACCTATAGTATGATATAAAACTTTTCTATCTGTTGATTCAATTGCCATAGTTTCCAGAGTGCTTTCAAGTATAGTTCCCATTGTAGATTTTTCCTTAGTATTAGTAATTACTACGTTCGAAAAAACAGCTTGCTCTATTGCATTGCTGTCATGAGCGCTTACACCTAAACCGATATAATACGGTTCATCAAATTTTATTCGAAATGAACCTCCTGCGGGATGCAGTTTTTCATCTTTTCTTGCTATGGACATTGAGACGTAATCTCCTACCTTCTCTATTCTTATTCTGACGGGAGCATTAACATTAGATTGAATCTCATGAGTCATATCACCTTTTAC